>CAKORH010000092.1 GCA_934101235.1 uncultured Bacilli bacterium
GAACAACAAATTAGTAATATGAAAGCTATAAAAGATAAACTTAAGTTTATTGATTTTACAAAAGAAGAATTAAAAAAGGCAATAGAGTCTTCACCATTAAAAATTTTAAATTATAATGATTTAAAAAATGAATGTAAAAATTCTAAATATGATATTAATAATGATCCACAGTCAATGAATTATATTGGACATACTTCTGGTACTAGTGGATCAAGACCAAAATCTATACCAATAACAAATCAAAATTGTATATTTGCTATTGACCAATTTGCTAAAGGTAAGGTTTCAACCGAAAATGGAGAAAAGGCACTTAGAATTATTCCTTTTTTTGCTCCGTTTGGTGCTTTTAATAATTATTTGGCAAATTTGGGTACTGGTGCTACAAATATTGATATTCCAGAATTTCAAATAGATGAATTTGGTTATTTGTTAAAAAAACATAAACCAAATACTATTATGACAACTCCTGCTTGGTTATCATCATTACCTGATTATAAGTATTTAGAAAAAGAGGATTTATCATATTTAACTAATGTAACTTATGGTGGAGATACAATGATTCCAAAAGAAGAAGAGAAAATTAATGAATGGTTGAAAAAACATGGATGTAATACTTTAATTCATAAAGGACATGGTATGAGTGAGTATTGTGGTTGTGGAACTTATGCTAGAGCTGATTATAATAATTTAGGTTCTATTGGAATACCGTTACCTAATGTAACTTATGGAATAGTTGATCCAAATATTACTGATAGATTAGTTCCTATAAAGTTCAATGATAATGAAGATATAATAAGTGGTGAATTAATAGTTTCTGCTGGTAATGTAACAGAAGGAAAATTACATGATAATGTAATAACTAAACATTATATGTTAAATGGTAAATCATATATAAGAACTAATGATTTAGTTTCAATGGATAGAAATGGTATTTTTTATCATTTAGATAGAAAAGATAGATCATTTACCAGATTTGATGGTTTTAAAGTTAAACCTTTTGAAATCGAAAATGAAGTTGATAAAAACTTATATGTTGATAAATCTAAAATTGTTTCTTATGATGATGAGGTAAAAAGAGGTAAAATGCCTATTTGCTATATAACATTAAAAGAAAAATTTAAAGATATTGATGAAGTTTCAGTTGTTAAAAGTATCGTAAATGACATAACTTCTAATTCGACAATGTCTTCAAGACAAATACCATCTAAATTTAAAATTATTGAGTCAATGCCACTTACTAAAAATGGGAAAATTGATTTTAAAAAATTATCAAATTTAGAATTAGATGGTAATGAAATTAATGTTGATTTAGATGAAACAAATTTAAAAGTTGACGATATTAAAATTTATAAAAATTGTAAAGTTTTAAAAAAAGCAAAGTAGAATGAAAAGGTGGTAAAATGAGTAATAATATTTTAGGATATTTAGTACTTAACATGTATGCATTTTTAATAATATTATCATTATTAATTATATTTTTTAGTAAAAAAAGATTGAAGCATTTTGAAGATTTAACTTATGGGAAGTTTTTAATTGCAAGTGTTAGTATTTCTTTTACTGGATTATTAACAGGTATATTAATTTCTCCAAATTTAAATACTCCAGAATTTGTATTAATTATATTTAATAAATTATATTTAATTAGTTTATTAATGTGGTTAAATTATTTAACATTATATACTTTATATATAAGTATAAAAAATAAAAAACGTTTTGATAAGGTAAATGATATATTTAAATTTTTAAATATTATATATGTTTTACTGATTATTATATTACCATTAAAAACTGAGTTAGTTAATGGTAATGCTATGCCTAGTGGTTTAGCAATGCTTTTTACGTCTTTAGTCTTTTGTTTGAGTTTTTTACTTCAAATAATATGCATATTATTTAATATAAAAAACTTATTAAATAAAAAATTTATTCCTGTTTATATTCTTATAACATTTGGGAGTGCAGTTGTTGTTAACCAAACTATTCATCCTGAAATGAATTATTTGTTAAATCCACTATTTATTTTTATTGCATATGTAATGTATCATACAATAGAAAATCCTGATGTAAAACAATTAAATGAAATAGCTAGAAATAATGAAATAGTTGAACAGACATATATAGATAAATCTAATTTCTTATTTGAAATGACTGGTGAAATAAGAGAACCTCTTAGAAATGTTAGAAACACTGTTAATAATTTAAAAAATACAAAAAATATAAATGATATAAAATTAGGTTTAAATAGTATTGATAATTCTATTAGGCAATTGGATTTTACTGTTAATGATGTATTAAATGTAAATTCTTTAGATGTTCAAAAGGTTAAAATTATTGATAATAGATATAATTTGAAAAATTTATTTGATGATATGGTTAAAAGAATAAAACCTGAAATAAATGAAAATGTAGAATTTAGATATAATATTCCTAATAATATTCCATATTTGTATGGAGATAACATAAAATTAAAACAAATATTATATTCATTATTAATGAATGCTGTTAAAAAAACTGAGTCTGGTTTTATAGAATTTAATGTTAATACAATTGAAAAATATGATGTGTGTAGAGTTATTTTTTCAATAATAGATAGTGGAGTAGGAATAGGGATAGATAAAATAAATGAGATATTAAGTATAACAGGAGAATTAAGTCAACAAGACATAGTAAATTTAGAAAAATCTGATTTTAATCTTGAGTTATGTAAAAAAATAATTGAATCATTAGGTGGTAATTTATTAATAAAGAGTAAGATTGGAAAAGGAACAGAAATAATTCTAACTTTAGATCAAAAAGTATATAGAAATCCTGATAATGAAAATAATATATATCAAAGTAATAATAAAAGAGTTTTATTAGTAATACAAGATAAGAAAATAACATCAAATATAAAGAAAATGTTAACAAGTAATAATATAAGCGTATCACATATACTATATGGAATGGATGCAATAGATAGAATTAAGAGTGGAAAGAAATATGATTATATTATATTAGAAGATGATATGAAAGAAATGAGTGGATATGAAACATTACAATCTTTAAAAAGATTAAGTAAGTTTAATATTCCATGTATAATATTACTTAGCGAAGATAAGGTTAATATTAAAGAACAGTATTTGAAAGATGGATTTAAAGATTATATTTTAATAAGTGATTTACAAGATGAAGTAAATAGAATAATAAAAAAATATTAAACTAATCAATTTATTTGGTTAGTTTTTTTCATAAAAAAAATTCTATTTCTAGAATTTTCTATATAAACCAATTGCTTTACCTAATATTGTACAATTTTTTAATATAATAGGTGACATTGTATCATTTTCAGGTTGTAATCTTATATGATCTTTTTCTTTATAAAAAGTTTTTAATGTAACTTCATTGTCTTCATTTAATGCAACTACTATATCTCCGTTTCTCGCTATTTTTTGTTTTTGAACTATAACATAATCACCATCGAATATTCCAACATTTATCATAGATTCTCCAGAACATTTTAATGTGAATATTGTTTCTTTAGGTGGAATAAGTGATGCTGGTAAATCGAAAAATTCATCTGGTTGTTCGATAGCCTCTATAGGATTACCACAAGATATTTTACCTAATAGAGGTACTTTTACTATTTCTTCACTTTTATCTTCAAATTCATTATCTACTAAAAGTTCTATAGTTCTAAATTTACTTGCTTCTTTTCTGATTATTCCTTTTTTCTCTAATTGTTTTAAATGTGCATGTACAGTAGCAGGACTATTTAAGTTCATTCCTTGACAAATTTCTCTTACTGATGGTGGAAATCCGTGTGATACCATATATTTTTTTATAAAAGTTAATGTTTCATTTTGCTTTGTTGTTATTTTTTCCATAGTTTCACCTCTCTAAGTAAATACTAACATTTTTTATGTAAAATGTCAAACAAATGTTTTAATTTATTATTGACACGAACAAATATTCGTTGTAATATTAATTTGTAAGGAGGAAATGTTATGAGAAAATATCTATCAGAATATAAGGAGGTATTAATTTTTTATTTATCTATAATTTTAACTTTTATTGGATTGTATTTTAAAGTAAAGTTTTTATTTGCTTAGTTCAAAAATATTAGTTTATATGATAAACTAATATTAGTGATGTTTATGAAAAAAAGAATTTTAATTCCGTATGCTACTTATGGAAGTGGCCATAAGTCTACTGCATTATATATTAAAAATTATTTTGAAAGTACGGGAAAATATGAATGTTTAACAATAGATTTGATAAATTATTCTTTTCCTGTAATTGGAAAAATTAGTAAGAATTGTAGTGAATTTTTAATGACTAAAATGCCTACTATATGGTCACTTTTATATTTTGCATTTGAGAATAAATTATCTAGCTA
>CAKORH010000093.1 GCA_934101235.1 uncultured Bacilli bacterium
AATCTGAACTAGCCATAATTAATATCCTCTTGAAGACATTTCTTCTTTTAATTTAATTTTAAAATTTTTTTCTTCTTCATCACTAAAACCAATTGCATATATTTGTTTTATTTGATCGTGGTTAAATAAAGCCACTTCATTGCTTGATAACATGCCCTCTGGATATAGACATCCGCTATAATCGAATATTTGACTTTGATCATTATTTGCTGCTACACAAAAACCTGTTATCATCAATTTTTTTGTTCCATTATTTAATAATACTATGCTACCTATTGGTAAATATTTATCGTTCATATATTTTTCTCCTCCTATAATCATAATTCATTTATTTGTTACAACGTTATACTTGCTATATTGAAAGATTTTACAATTACAATTTAAAACCTGACTAATATTTTTGGCTAAATTTTGAATTTCATTATTAATAAATTCTTGTTGTTTTTTATAATTTTCATACCAAATGTTATCATCAATTCCATTATTTTTATAATCATATCTAAATCCTAAAACTAAAGAATTACTTGGTGCAAAGAAATTTAATCCTATAGGACCATAATTAATTTCACAAACTTTATCATTGTCAGTTTTTTCGAAAATAACTTTTTTAAATGTATTTTCTATAAAATTTATAAATTCTAAATCAAAAACTTCGACATTATTAGTCATTTGATTTTTTAAATACTCAGTTTCTTCTTTAGTTAATCGATAAATATATAAATTATTACGAATATAATAAAAATCTAATTCAGAAGTGCATATGGTTTGATAAAAATCTTTTTGATCAGATTTAAGTGATTTAAAATTTAAACCTGAATTCATTAAATTCATTTCAGAAGTTTTTATTGTAGTTTTTAATTTTAAATATTTTAAAAACATTTTTGTATAGTATGAATATAGCAAATAATAAAATTTTCTAGCATTTATGGGCATCTCAAAAATATTTATTTCGTCTCTACTATTGTCACGGATGTTATAAAGATCATCATTAATATTTATCATTTTATACCTCCTATTTCTGAAACAGATATTTCAATTGGAACATTTTTTAAATCATCCCATGTCATGAACATATTTTTTCCCCAGCTAGAGCAATAAACACCATATTCATTTATTGTAGTAACATAAACACTATGACCAGCACCAGTTCCTTCTGTACCACCCCAATTTTTAGTATCCTTTATTTTTCTATAACCATTATCGACATCGTACATATTAACTTTATAATCTGCTTTTGGATTATCATAATATCCTAAACTAATTAATTTATTATTTTGAATGGCATTTATCATTTTAGATTTTATGTCTAATAATTCATTTTGAGATATTGACTTAACTTCATTTTTATTTTTACCATAATTATTCATAGTACTAATTACAGATTTAGTATTATATGATAAATTTTTATTTTTTGATTTTAAATAATTATTAATGTCTTTCGCTGTACTTTCTCTTCCATCACTACCATTTTGCAAATAAATTTGATTTTTGATATTAATATTACCTTCTTTATCTCGCTCATTTATATATATAGAATTGCCTTTAGTTTCTAATATTGATGCCTGAGACGAATTACCTTTAGTATTTATATATAAGTACATATCTGCTAATAATTCAGAAGTATTTAAACTTTTTCCGCCAAAACCATCATCTAAGTACATTGGGAATCCAAAATCTTTATAAAAAGTTTCGGGTTTATTATGATATGCCGCTAATATTTCATTAGCCATAGAAGCATAAGTACAAGCTCCTACACTGTCTATTGATCTTAATAGTTCTACGGAATCTGCATAACTCAATCCTTTATCTCGTATTTTATCAATTAAATATGATGACATTAATATATTATTATCTTTAAAAATATCCATTGTTACGTGTTGGTCAACTCCAAAACTGTTGTCACTATAAATATCTCGATTTTTATCAAGAAAATCATAATATTCTCTTGCAGACTCATTAAGAATTTGATTTCCTAGACCTTTATTAACATATTCGGATATCTTATCATTATCTTTATAAACAAAGCCTATATAACCAAATTCTTTATTATAGTATTGATTAATTCTTTCATTTGCTAAAAATTTATTTGCTAAAAATTCTCTATCCTCTTTACTTGATTTATTAAAGGCTGCGGTTAAATTAGTTTCAGTATATATGATTTTGCCATTTACTTCATAAGCATTTAGAGTTATACCATTTAACTCTATATTTCCTTTAGGTTTTAATACTAAACTTGATCCATCATTTCTAATGTATCTAACACTTAAATCATCATTATATAATATTTTTTTAGAAGCAGCACTATCATATTTTATGTTAGAATACTCATTGATTTTTTGTCCTAATTTTGTATCTTCATAAAAATTTTGTCTTTTTCCTTGAACAAAGTTTATATCATCTGATTCTTTATATTTGTTTATAGCATTAGCAAAAACATTTTTAGCCTCATTATATATAGTTTTTGACTTATTATCTCCAGTCCATACATCATGTAATAACCAAGTTGCTCCTGCTGCTTTAAAGGCATTTGTTACTAAAAGACTTGTATTAGCAATATTAACAACATTTGAAACGGAATGTACAACTTTTTCAGTTAGCAACGATACTTTTGATAATACAGATTCTCCTAAAACAAAAGTAGTAGCACCTGTTTTTAAAAAAGCAGTATTTAAATCGCTGATTCCTTTTCCTGAAATAAAACTTTTTACTCCTTTTTTAAAAACTGCTTTAGTATTATCAATCATATTGTTAATATCTTCTTTCCAATTGTTAACATGATTATCACTATTTTTTTCTAATTGCTTTATTTCAGCTTCTAATTTATTTTTTTTATTATAATATTCTTCATATGTCATTGAATTTTTTATTAGAATGTTTGCAGGATTATTTAAAGAACCATCAGGATTAAAATAACTTAATCTATTAGGCTTATTTTTATTAAGTAATTCTAATTCTTTTTTTAAATCATTAAGTTCTTTTTGATTTTGTAAAGTTTTATAAACTTCTTTATATTCTTGAGGTAAGTTGCCTGATGAATTTAATTCATCTAAATGTTTTAATAAATATTTATCATAATCATCTTCACTAAAATTTGAAAATAACGCTCTTCCTAAATTCAATGATCCTAAATTAGCAAATTTATTAGAACTTGAATTATAATATGCTACCGCAAAATCATTATCTAAATTACAAAGCATATCTTTTGTAGAATTAATTTTATCTAATAAATTATTTAAATCTTTATTAATACTCTTTGTATCATCAACTAACTTTAATATATCACTTTTAAACTCAAAATCTTTAGGAAAATCTAATAAGTCATCAATACTTACTTTAATTTTTGATATTTCATCTATAGTTTCTTCAATATTCGTTTGAGCACTATAAAATAATTCGGCATCTACTTTAAACATAAATTTACCTCAATTCTATTATATCTATAAGAATATTGTACTAAATTTCTAAATAAATGTCCATAAAATGAATCAGTGTACTAATATTTTTATAGTATGCATATAGTAAATATGGAAATAATAATACTCACAATAAAATAATTTGTTATATAATGTATTTTATTTTATTTAGCAGTTCTTTATTTTTTATATTTATTTTATTAAGTGTACCATATATAACGGGTTCTATATTATTATTAATATATTTTTTATAGGTTTTTTCATTGAATAAATCTTCAAGTATTAATATGAAGTTATAATTTTTGTAATTGATATTATTATTAAATACATAGTTTATTAATCCAATTTTATATTTTATTCCTATTATATTATCTATGTATTTTTTATTAAAACTCATAATATAGTAAGTATTTGTTGTATTTTTAGATAATATATTATTTAATTCTTCTTTTGTAACTTCAACTTTTAATTCTATGAATATTAATGTATTATTGTATTTTTTTATTACTTCAGTTAATGTTGGTATTTTTTGTGGTTTATTTTTAGTTCCAAAATTATATTTTCTTATTTCTTTATATGCAATTTTATTTACAAATCCTTTACCATTTGATGTTCTATCAATAGTTGAATCATGTATAACTACTATTTTGTTATCGCTCGTTTTTCTTATGTCTAATTCTAACCCACTATAATTATTTTTTATTGCATTATCAAATGCTAATATAGTATTTTCTTTTATTTTAGTATTATGCAATCCACGATGTGCAATTAATTCCATAAAAAATCACCTAAATAATTATATTCAGGTGATTTTAATTTAAAAGTCTAAATCTCCAAGTTCCAATTTTTTAGTTTTCATTAGATCATCTAATGCTTCATCAACATCTTGTTTTGGTTCATTTTCACTTTCTAATTTTTTTAAATTTTCTAATTCATATTGCATGGTTT
>CAKORH010000094.1 GCA_934101235.1 uncultured Bacilli bacterium
TGTTCAGACATATTTCAGATCAAGAATGGAATGAGAAATATATGTCATTAGTAGCTCCATATGTTCACACTGATACATATAAATTTTTTAATGCTTTAATAGTTGACTATATTAGAGAACACAGCAGAGGTGGTTTTAATGCTAAATGTTATACCACTGATGAATTTATAAAAGAATGTATTTCAAAAAATATCTTTAATGATATGAAAAAATATACTTATGAATATAAACAAAGTTTATTAAATGCTTTAAATAGTTAGTGAAAGGAAATTTATATGAATATAGAATTATTATATAAGCATTTAGATAGATATTTATCTAAAATAAAGAATGAAACAGAAATAAATGATTTAAATGAAAGATTAGAAAGAGAAGAATATTATAAAAGCTATACCGCTGATAAAATAATATCTATGAATGAAGAAGAATTTTATGAGTATATTAGTAAATTATGGGCTATGATTATTTGGGGAAACAAGCATTATATAATTGATAAATATATAAATGACAATGGATTTGAAAAATTAAAAGAATCTATTGCTTATCTTTTATATGGTAATGATTCAATTGAAATTAGGTGGGATTCATTTAAAGATAAAATAAAAGGATTTGGTCCTGCTATGATGAGTGAATTATTATGTTATATAAATCCGAATGAATATATGATTTGGAATACAACAGCTTCTAATGCTTATAACTATCTTGGAATTAAAGATGTGCCTAGACATAATTATCAATTGACTGGTCAAAAATATGTTGAGCTTACGAAATATAGTAAAGAAATACAAAATATTTTATTAAAAAAATATAATAGAATCGAAACTTTACTATTTGTTGATTATTTCTTTTGGGATAGTTTAAGGGATATAGAACCAGTAAGCGAAGAAAGAAATCAATTAAAAGAAACGGTGGTAAACAATAAATCATATCACAATGAAATAATTGATTATATTAAAAACATAGGCAGTCTACTTGGATATAATACAAATATAAAGGGAAATATAAAAAACTCTGGTAAAATAGCAGATGCTATCTGGGAATTTAATGTTGGTAACTTAGGAAAAATTAAATATGTTTTTGAAGTTCAAGATAATGGCTCAATTGATTCATTAATTGTAAGTTTAATGAATGCATCACAGGACATTTCAGTACAAGCAGTTGTTGCAGTATCAGATGAACAGCAAATAAATAAAATAAAACAACATTGCAATAACATTGAAGGAAGTTTTAATAATAAACTTAAATTTTGGAATATTACTGAAGTAGAAAGAGCATATAGGGAATTAAGTAATTCCATGGAAATTATTAATAAAGCAATTAATGTGGAAGTTGATAGATAATAAAAATGAACTTTACTATTTTAATAAAATGCATTTTTAGGTGGTGAAGAAAATGATTAAAATTGAAGAAATGTATAGTTTTACGTCTATTGATAAAAAAATATTAGAATCAAATTCTGTTATTGAAAGAAACATAGAAAAATATGATGGCGATGACAGAGGCTTTTTATCTCAAAATGTTTTAGGACAATTAAGAACATTTGTTGAATATATTGGATTAAAAGTTTTTCTAGAATATAATAATTCAGGAGATGAATTGGTTTATAACGATAAAACTGTGTCAGATGCAATGAAATTTATAAAAGGCAGAGGAAATATAAAATTTATTGAGCGTTTTCATTATTATTTACAAATTTCAAAATCACATTATATAGAAAATGACGATGGTGCTGAAAGATTAATGCTAAAATATTATAAGTTTTTAATATTGACAAAACAATTATTAAGTCAGAAATATAACTTAAATATTTTAAGTAATATAGAGAAATTTCCTATTAATTTGGACAAAACATTTAACGAGTACTATAAAAAAATAGCTGTGATTTTAGATAGTATTAAAATAGACAACGATAAGAAATTAATTAGTGAGAAATATTATGTTCAAAAAATTAAACCATTTTTTATAAATTGTAATGTCTATTATGAAGTTACATTAACAGTAGCTAGTAATAAAGCAAATAAATTTGATAGAATGATAGCTTTTACTAAGTTAAATTTAATGTCTAATTATGCAATAAAGATATCAATAAGTAAATCAAAAATAAATATATTTGGGAAAGATACAAAAATAAATGTCATTGATAATTGGTCTGTAGCAATAAGAGCTTGTGAAATTAAAAATTTTTCTAAAATTTTAGGCATAAAATTAAATAATTACAATGCCAATGACAAAGAATACTGGGAATTTATGAAATTATTGACATCAGAAAATTATAATTTATATGATATAGCCACTTTAGAAGAATGTGATTATATTAAAATAAAAAATAAAATAAAAGAAAAAACCTCAGTAAATATAATTCAAATTATAATAGAGGAATGTAGAAAAATTTTCAAATGCAATTCAAATGGCAAGATAATATTAAAGTATTTATTATATAAACTTAATAATAAAATCATTAAGGCGCAAACTAGTAAAGAACCTTGTGACAAACTTAACAATTTATATTTAAATTGGGGATGTATACCTTTTGAACAAATGCCTTATTGTTCTTCATTGATAAATCATAATCCTAAACTTTATGATTTATTTGATATTATAGAACCGTATGACAGAGAACATGAATTATTGGCAAATTTTATTAAAAGAAATACAGAAAACTATAATAAATTATACACTTCAATTGATGAA
This sequence comes from uncultured Bacilli bacterium, assembly GCA_934101235.1. Classification (GTDB taxonomy): domain Bacteria; phylum Bacillota_I; class Bacilli_A; order RF39; family UBA660; genus UMGS1124. The sequence continues at coordinate 2,692 of CAKORH010000094.1, forward strand.
TTAAAATCATTTGAAAACTTAAATGAATTAGTGACAAAATATAATAATAAATTATATTATAAGCATCGAGAAATCAGAAAATTGGTAATTGAAGGTAAAAATATTTTTATTAAAGGCTATGAAGATGATACCATATTCATATTAAATAAGTTAAATGAACTAACTAAGGAAGGAATAATTGGTTATAAAAATTCATTTTTATATTTTTTGAGTAATGAACAATATGAAATTGATGATCTAGATAAAAGAAATATATTAATTAATATGTATGAGAATTCTAAAGTTTCAATTGTATATGGTGCGGCAGGAACAGGAAAGTCTACTTTAATAAGACATTTATGTAGTTTTTATAAAAACAACTCAAAATTATGTTTAGCAAATACAAATCCAGCAGTGGAAAATTTAAAAAGGAATACAAAAAGTGGAAATACAGAGTGTATGACAGTTTATGGCTTTTTATCAGATTATAATTGTCAGGTTGAATATGATGTACTAATTATTGATGAATGCAGTACTGTAAGTAATGCTGATATGAGAATGATTTTAGAAAAATGCAATTTTAATCTTTTATTGTTGGTTGGCGATACATATCAGATTGAATCTATTTCATATGGCAATTGGTTTAATATAGCTAAGACACTAATGAATCATAATTGTATTCATGAACTAAATATGACATGGAGAAGTAAAGAAAGAAATTTGTTAAACTTATGGGAATTAGTTAGAACAGGTGATGATAGGATAGATGAGTTACTTGCGAAAAGTGAATTTTCTAGTCCTATAAATGAAACATTGTTGAAAAAAAATAGTAATGATGAAATTATTCTTTGCCTTAATTATGATGGTTTATATGGAATTAATAATATTAATAATTATTTACAAAATATTAATACTAATAAAGCTATATCAATAAATATCAATACATATAAAGTAAATGATCCTATAATCTTTGGGGATACTAAACGTTTTTTACCTGTGATATATAACAATATGAAAGGAATAATAAGAAATATTGAAGAAACTGATGATAAGGTTTGGTTTACAATTGAATTGAATAAAGTAATAAATGAGTTAGAAATAAAAGATATTGATTTGGAATTAGTAGATTCCACAGAAGAAGTCTCATTAGTAAAGTTTTATGTTGATAAATATAGAAATGCAGATGAAGACGATGATGAATATTCTTCATCGTGGATTGTTCCTTTTTCTATTGCATATGCGGTGTCAATACATAAATCGCAAGGCCTTGAGTATAAATCAGTAAAAATATTATTAACTAATGAGATAGATGACCTAATCACACATAATATTTTTTATACGGCTATTACAAGGGCAAAAAAAGAATTAAAAATATTTTGGACACCCGAATGTCAAAATAAAATCATTACAAATATAAAGCATATTGATGATGGAAAGGATGCCTGTATAATAAAAAATAAGTTGAATTTCTAGGTGCACTTTTAGGTACACAAACTCTTATTTTATAAGGGTTTTAATGTTTAATAAAACTAGAGCAAATACTAATTCATATTCCACATTCTAGTTTAAATCTACCTTCATACTTTTTTAAATACACTCTT
>CAKORH010000095.1 GCA_934101235.1 uncultured Bacilli bacterium
GAGTAAAATTAAATGAATGGTTAGAAAGAAAAATAACAAATGAAAGTGATTTAGCATTATTAAAAAGTGATATATGGTGTATAGGTGATTTAACTAATGGATATGATGTTAATAGTAATGGTAATATAATAGGGAAAATAGATGATTTAATAAAAGCAAATACTTCATTTACTTATATATCAAGAATAAAATACGATGTAACAAAAACACCATCATACAAATGTACAACAACTGGAGTAGATGGCGAAACCGATATAAATAAAGTAGGAATGTTAACATTTGATGAAGTAGTATATGCAGGTGGTGGAAGTGTAACAAATTCTAATTATTATTTGATTAATAATGCAACAACAAAAGAATGGTATACACTTAACCCTTTTGCTTATGACGAAACAAGTACAACGGCTATGTGGGCTGTAAATATAACAGGAGAACTTGATTTTATAATTGATATAAATCAAGCATATAATGGTTTAAGGCCTGTCTTGACTCTTAAATCTAGTGTAAAAATAACAAGTGGAGATGGAACAATAACAAATCCTTATAAGGTTTCATAATTATAATTTTTTATTTAATTAAAAATAGTAAGATTAAATATACTAATTTATTTTAGTGTATTTTTTCTTTATATAAGAAGTAATTTTTAGTATAATTAGTTGGGAGGTAGTATATGTTTGCAAGTGTTTTAGTACAATATGGAGTTAAAGTTTTAGATAAGACGTTTACATATAAAATACCTGATGGTATGAACATTTCTATTGGTAATAAAGTTAGAATACCTTTTGCTAATAAAATAATACAGGGTATAGTAATAGATATAACAAATGATAATTATCAAGATGCTAAAGAAATAATTAGTGTAGTAAATCCTGAGATAAGTTTAAATAAAGAACTGATAGAATTAGGTAAATATATGAAAGATATTACTTTTTCTACATTGATAAAATGTTATCAAACTATGTTACCAACTAGTTTGAAAGTTAATAAAACTAATAGTTTAGATAAATATAATGAATATTTAGTTTTAAATAGAAATCTCGATGAAATCAATGAATATATAAATAATAATAAGAGATATAAGGCTCAGTTAGAAATATTAGAGAGTATTAAAAAATTAGGAAAAGTTAATAAAAAAGAAGTTAGTATTAGTTATAAGAAATTATTAGAGAAAGATTTAATTAAAGTAGAGAAAGAAAGAATATATAGGTTAAATACTGATAATAATAAAAAAAGAAATTATGAGTTAACTTGTGAGCAATTAAATGTTGTTAATGAAGTTAATTTAGATGAAAATATTAATTATCTTTTATATGGTGTTACTGGAAGCGGGAAGACAGTTGTATATATAGATTTGATTAAAAAAGTTATTAAAAGTGGTAAATGTGCGATTATGTTAGTACCTGAGATTAGTTTGACTACTCAGATGGTTAATAGATTGTATGATTCATTTGGTGATGATGTTGCAATATTACATAGTGGTTTATCTGATGGAGAAAAGTATGATGAATATACTAAAATATACAATGGGTTAGTACATTTAGTGGTTGGTACTCGTAGTGCTATATTTGCACCGTTAAATAATTTAGGTATTATTATTATAGATGAGGAACATAGTAGTACATATAAACAAGAAAATAATCCTAGATATAATACTATTGATATTGCTAAATGGAGATGTAGTTATAATAAGTGTCCGTTAATATTGGGTAGTGCTACACCTAGTTTAGAATCTTTTGCTAGAGCAAATAAAGGTAATTATAAATTATTGACTTTAAAAAATAGAGTTGGTAATTATTCTTTACCTAATATACATATTGTAGATATGAGTAAAGAAGTTAAAAAACGTAATATGATATTTAGTGATGAATTAAAATATAATATAGTTAAGACTTTAGAAAAAAAAGAACAAGTTATGTTGTTTTTAAATAGAAGGGGTTTTTCTACTATTGTTAGTTGTCAAAATTGTGGTTACACTTTTAAGTGTCCTCATTGTGAAATAACATTAACATATCATAAAAGTAGTAATAGTTTAAGATGTCATTATTGTGGGTATACTGAGTTTTTAAAAGATAAATGTCCTAATTGTGGTGAGGATGCAATAAGAAGTTTTGGTACTGGTACCGAAAAATTAGAAAGTGAAATAAAAAAAGAATTTCCTAGTGCTAGAATACTTAGAATGGATGCTGATACTACTAGTAAAAAAGGTAGTCATGAAAAATATATTAATATGATATCAAACTTAGAAGTTGATATTATTGTTGGTACTCAAATGATTAGTAAGGGGTTAGATTTTCCTAAAATTAGTTTAGTAGGAATTATTAATGCTGATGAATCTCTTAATATTCCGGATTTTAGAAGTAATGAAAAGACATTTTCTTTATTAAATCAAGTTAGTGGTAGAGCAGGGAGAAGTGGAATAGAAAGTAATGTTATTATACAAACTTTTAATCCAGATAATATACTATTTGAATATGTTAAAAATAATGATTATTTAGGAATGTATAATAATGAGATGATATTACGTAGAAAATTAAAATATCCTCCGTATTATTATATAATTGGGATTAAAATATGTAGTAAAGATTATGAAATTGCAAGTAGTAATGCTACAAAAATTGCAAATTATTTAAAAAATAATATAGATGGTACATCTATATTATTAGGACCTAGTACTGCTAATATGTTTAAATTAAATAATATTTATAGATTTCAAATAATAGTAAAATATAGATTTGATGATAAATTATTTGAAGCATTAAAGTTTATTGATAATATGTATGTTAGTGAAAAGAATGTATATATAGAAATTGATAATAATCCAATAAGCATTTAATGCTTTGTTTTCTTGAATAATTAATATAAGTAAGATAAAATATTATTAGAATAAAGGAGTTTTTTTATGAATGATAATAATTTAAATGGTGTGGATAATAGCACTAATAATTTAGGTAATAATGTGCCTAATGGTAATCAAAATTTAGAAACATTTGATATGTCTAATAATCAAAATACTAATGTAACCGGGAATAATATATATAATAGTACTTCAATGAATATGGGAGGTGCTAGTGGTGAAGTTAATACAATGAATAATAATTATGTTAATAATTCGAATAGTATGAATTCTAATATGATGAATATGAATAATGGAATGAATACTGTTTCTAATAATGAACAAATGAATAATCAAAATATTAGTGAAGTAAGTGATACTAATTTTACAAATAATCCGGTAAATAGTAATTTTGGTAATAATTCAAATAGTATGAATACTAATACAATGAATATGAATGGTGGTATAAATACTATGAATAGTAATTTATCTAATGATATGAATAATAGTCAAAATGGTAATGTAAATCAAAATAATTTTATTAGTCCAACTATGAATAGTGAAAATAATAATGATAGTTTTAATAAAACAAGTAATAAAAGTAATAAAGGATTGATAATTGGTATTATAGTTCTTATAGTACTTATTATTGGTGGAGTAGTAGGTTATATTGTATTTAATGAATTGAATACTCCTAAAACTAAGTTTTTAAGAACTATGAATAAATATTTAGAAAGCAATAATATAGATAGTAGTGCTATAAATATATATGAATTATTTAAAGATGGAGCAAGTGTAAAAATTGACAGTGATTTAAATATTAAGAGTGAGAATGTATCTATAATGTTAGGTCAAATAAATATTAATTTTATTGATAATCCTAATAATAGTACTAGATATGCAAATATTAGTTTTGATAATAAAAAAGATAGTGTTATAAGTTTAGACAGTTATTTAGAAAATAATAAATTATATTTTTCTATGAAAGATATATTTGATAAATATTATTATACTGAATTAGAATATATAAAAATATATGATGAAAATGTCAATAAATTAAAAGATAATATTGTTAATTCTTTAAATAGTTATTTTACAAGTGATAAGTTTATACCAAGTAAAGAAGATGGTTATAGTAAGATATCAGTTTCTTTAAGTGATAAAGATATAAATAATTTAGCAGTTTTAATATTAGAAAATTTAAAAAATGATGATGCTTTGAATTTATTTGTTGATGAAGAAATGAATTTAGAAGATATACGTAAAAAAATAGATGATGAAATTACAAATTATGCAAGATGTGAACTTGAAAAATTGGACTTTTTAACTTTATATATTACACCAAATAAAGAAAATCATTCAACTGTTATTTCTTTTAATATAAAAGGAGTACATCCACATGATGTTGCAAGTATTTTAGATAATACAGGTGTATGTG
>CAKORH010000096.1 GCA_934101235.1 uncultured Bacilli bacterium
ATTCAGCAGCATATGAATTAATAAATAACATAAAAAAAGGAACAACAAAATCAACATTTGTAGAAAACTTATCAGCTGAAGGCATGACAATTAATCCAGCTACTGTTGATGATAAAATAATATCAACGGCTATAGATGATTACGGAACAACATATTATTATAGAGGAAATGTAGAAGATAACTATTTAAGTTTTGCAGGAATGTGTTTTAGAATAGTGTGTATTGAAGGAGATGGAAGTATAAAACTAATACTTGCATCAGAATTAGAATGTAGTGAAACTAATCTAACAGATGATAGTGGATTTGCAACGGATGGTGAAAAAGGAGTAAGAGGCACAGTATTAACTGCACATTATGGATATAAAAGAATAGAAACTATCAATGATATAAATGATTATATAAATAGTGAAGACAAAGAAAATAGTGCAAGAGTAAAACTAAATGAATGGTTAGAAAGAAAAATAACAAATGAATCTGATTTAGCACTCTTAAAAAGTGATACATGGTGTATAGGAGATTTAGCAAATGCTTATAATGATAATGGTACCGGTGAAAAAGTAGGGAAAATTGATGATTTAATAAAATCAGAAATGGATTTTAATTATTCTGGAGGAAATAGATATGAAGTAACGGCTACTCCATCATATAAATGTGATACAACTGGAGTAGATGGAGAAACCGATATAAATAAAGTAGGAATGTTAACAATGGATGAAGTAATCTATGCTGGTGGAGGAGCAAGTAGTGGAACAATCGTTACAGGAGCTACTGCTACAATTACTAATTCCTATTTAAAAAATAATTCTGCAAATGCACCTGCAGGTTACAATGTTGTATGGTGGCTATTAACTCCTTATTATTATGGTGCAACCTCTTGGAGTACATTTTCATTTACAATTAATTCGAATGTAATATCCAATAATACAGTTGTAAATAATAAAACATTATTAAGACCAGTAATAACACTAAAATCCAGTACAAAAATAACAAGTGGCGATGGAACAATATCAAATCCATATAAAGTTTCTTAATATATTAAGTAACGATATTTTATATTGTTGCTTATTTTTATTTTTTATTAAATTATGTTTAGTTACTTTAAGAAGTAATAGTAATTAAAAGAAAAATTTTTATTTTTTTCAAAAATGTGATATTATAACTCTCACAAAGAGGGGATAATTATGAAAAATATAGAATATAATGGTGATAAATATAAAAATATATTTGAATTAGATGACGAAACATTATTAAAATATTCAATTCAAAATAAAGAAAATTGGGAATATTTAATTGAACATAAAAAAGAATTACCATTTTTGAATATACCAACTAAAGTAGAAGATTTAAATGATGAAGAAAAAAGTATATATGAAGCTTCATGCGGCTCAAAAACAAAAATATATTTACCATATTTAAAAAAATATACAACTTTATATAACGAGACAATTACTAATGATTTTTATACTGAAGATATTTTAAAATTAATGAAAAAAATATTAAATTTAGTTAAAATTATGCATGATAAAAAAGTAATACATGCTGATTTACACTCTGGTAATATTATGATTAATAAAAACTTAGATATTTCATTTATAGATTTAGATTTATCTATAATAAACAATAAACAATCAAGATTTAATTATTATTTTAATGATGATACCCTAGAAAATTTTATAAAATATACAAAAACAAATGATAAAATAGATATTCTAAATTTATTATTACATTATTTAATGAATGCTAATTTTAAAAAGAATAATTTACATAATGAAGTAATAAAAGATATAATGCTACCAAATAATATTTTAAGTGAGTTTAGAAATATCTTAGATACTGAGAATATTAGTGATGACTATTATTTTAATGATTTAATAGATGAATTATTGCATATCGGTTATGAATCACCTATAATTATTAAAAGAAAGGTATTAAGTAAATATGATTTTAAATTGTAAAAAAATAAAAGAAGAAAAAATATCGTACTTAAAAAATAAATTTGAAAACATTAAAGAAAATATAATTTTATCTATTATAGAAATAGGAGAAAATGAAGCATCTAAAATATATATAAGAAATAAAATAAAATTATGTGAATATTTAGGTATACAAATACATCATATTAAATTAAATGATGAAACTAAAGAAGACATAATTATAGATTATATAAATAAAGAAAATGAAAATAAATTTGTTTATGGAATAATCGTAGAATTACCCATATCAAATAAATATAATATAAATCGTATATTAAATACTATCTCACCAGATAAAGATGTAGATGGTTTAACTAATATTAATATAGGAAAATTAGTTAATAATGAAGAATGTTTTATACCATGTACTGTTTTAGCTATTTTAGATATATTAAATTATTATAATATAGAAGTAGAATCTAAAAATATATGTATAATAGGAAGAAGTATATTAGTAGGAAAACCATTAACTATTGCTCTATGTAACAAAAATGCTACTGTTACATTATGTCATAGTAAAACTAAGAATTTAAAAGATATCACAAAAGATAAAGATATTTTAATAGTTGCAATAAATAAACCAAGATATATAACAAAAGAATATGTAAAAAAAGATAGTATTATTATTGATGTAGGAATAAATAGATTAGATAATAAAATATGTGGTGATGTAAATATTCAAGAATTATGTGATTATGTAAAATTCATTACACCAGTACCTAATGGAGTAGGTTTAATTACTACATGTGAACTTATGAATAATATATATAAATCATATTTAATGAGGAATAAAAATGTATAAAAAAGTTTATATAGAAATAACGAATAATTGTAATTTAAATTGTGATTTTTGTATAAAAAATACAAGACCACATCAATATATGTCTAAAGAAGATTTTAAAAAAATATTGAGTAAATTAAATGGTTATACCAAATATTTATATTTTCATATACTAGGTGAACCTTTATTACATCCTAATATAAATGAATTTATTGATATAGCAAGTAAAAATTATAAAATAAATATTACTACTAATGGTTATTTAATAAAAAATATTATTAATAATAAGAATATACGTCAATTAAATATATCTCTACATAGTTATAATGAAAAATATAAAATGAGTTTAAATAATTATATGAATAATATATTTAATACAATTGATACTTTATCTAAGTACACGTATATATCATTAAGATTATGGACAAAAAGTAAATATAGTGAGTCTATTCTTGAAATGATTAATGAAAAATATAATACAGATTTAAAAATTAGTACATTAAAAAATAATACTACAATATCTAAAAATATATTTATAAGTATTAATGAAGAATTTATATGGCCAGATTTAAATAATAATTATTATAATGAGATAGGAACATGTTATGCATTAACAAGTCATATAGGAATACTAGTAGATGGAACTATTGTTCCGTGTTGTCTAGATTCTAAAGGAATAATTAATTTAGGTAATATATATATAAATGATTTAGATACTGTAATAAATAGTAAAAGATATCAATCTATGTTAAATGGTTTTAAAAATAATAAAAAATGTGAAGAATTATGTAAAAAATGTAAATTTTTATAATATTAATAATAAAAATTAAAAATATGTTAAAATAATAAATAAGTGATGTGATTATTATGTTTAAAGAAGAACTTAGTTTAGTACCTCATTTGCCTGGTTCATACCAGATGTATAATAAAGATAATGTCATTATATATGTAGGAAAGGCAAAAGATTTAAAAAATCGATTAACTAGTTATTTTGTTGGAAAAAATACTGGTAAAACAGAAATAATGGTTAATGAAGTAGATCATTTTGAATATATAGTAACTAATAGTGAATTAGAAGCATTTATATTAGAATTAAATTTAATAAAAAAATATGATCCAAGATATAATATTCTATTAAAAGATGATAAAAGTTATCCATACATAGAATATTCTAGAAAACCATACCCATCTTTAAAAGTAGTGAGATACTTAAATATTAAAAATCATAAAGATAAATTATTATTTGGTCCATTTGTAAATGTATATGCAGCAAGACGTATTGTTAACTTAATAAATAGACTATATCCATTAAAAAAATGTAATACACTAGGTAAAAAAGTTTGTTTATACTATCATATTGGAGAATGTTTAGGATACTGTGAAAAAAACGTTGATAAGGATAAAGTATTAAAAATGGAAGAAGAAATAATTAAATTTCTTAAAGGCGATGAAAAAGTAATAACAGATAAACTACTAGAAAGAATAGAATTTTACTCTAAAGATTTA
>CAKORH010000097.1 GCA_934101235.1 uncultured Bacilli bacterium
GTTTTATATATTTTTGTCCCTCCATCAAACAACATATATTTTTCAATAGTAGAATTATTAGCTTGAAATTCTAAATATCCTTCTAAATCTTGCAATTTTACTTGATGATATTTTAATGCGCTTTTCAAGTCAAAGTGATTATTATCTTTATCAATAAGTTGTATTGAATCTATTCCATAGAACCATATTTTAAAGTTTCCCATATCTAAAGTGTTCTTTTCGTTTAATATGTTTTTTTCACTTGGCAAAATATCCATACTATATATATCTATTGTGGGATATTTCTTCTTGTAATAAATTAATATTATAGTTGAAAAAAATAATATAAGTAATATTAAAAATATTAAAATTTTGATTTGTTTATTCATTTTTTTTCTAGTTTTTTCACTTAGATCTACAGTATTAATAATTGCTTTTTCAACACTTTCTCTAATTTCATTTTTATTTGTTTTTTCTCCGTTTATTAATTCTTCTATTGAAATTTCTAATATTTCACATAATGGTTTATATAAAGATACATCTGGCATATTTTTGCCATTTTCCCATCTTGAAATTGTTCTATTATTTATACCTAATTTTATAGCTAATTGTTCTTGAGTTAGCTTTTTCTTTTTTCTTGCAGAAGCAATAAATTTTCCATTTTTTCTAAATCCATATTATAGTCTTTGCTCCTTTCAATATTATTATACACTATATCTTCACTAATTTAACACGACACAAAATGAGAATTATAATAGTATATAATATTTTACTGTATAAAATTAAAAAAAATAAGCGAGAATGAAATAGTAATAGGTGCTAAAAATGAGAAAGATGCTATGAAAAGCAATTGAGTTATTTAACTCTAATTTAATGGACATTGATATAAATAACATTACTATATATTATTGTGTTATTGAAATAAATAACAAAGAAATGTTGGTAAAGGTCAATAATAGAAAGATATAAGGTTGCAGTAATAAAAAATATGATAATTAAATTATTAGAAATCTAAAAATGTATATTTGATTATGATTGATAAGTATTGTATAATTTAACATGTGAATGGTATGGACGTCCACGTTATAGAAATACTTATAGTACAGATGATATCATAAATATATATAATATAGATGTTACTTAGTCTTATAAATAAGTAAATACGAATAATACTATAAGTAAATTTTATGAAAATAGCAATTTAGATAAGTTTTTTGCTGTTTTCAGCATTGTTTAAATGATAATTTTGGTATATAATAATTTACTAAAAATGAGGTAAACCATGAAGAATTATAAAAAATATATATTTGATTTGGATTATACTTTATTAATTCCAGATTGGTCTAAAGAAGATGAATTTAAAAATAATAGTGTTTTAAGGAAAAAAACAATGTTGTAATTTACTAATTAGAATATGATGAAATAGAAATAGATGTTAAATTAGAAAACGAAACAGTATGATTATCTCAATAATTGATGGCAGAATTATTTAATATATCAATATAAAACATTATAGGATATTTCTTTAGGAGGTAATATGAAAATAGAATTCCAAGTTAAAAATCAATATGATAAATATTTAGATAAATTGTTCAAAAAAATAACTAATAATTCATATATATGGAGAGTTGATTATGATGAAGTATTTAGAAGAGACTATAGTTTTCTATTTAATAAATCTGAATATAATGATATAGAATTTCACAAGATTATAGAGCAAGAGAATTATTATATTGTTCAACTTCAATTACAATTATTGGATGATAATAAATTATTGTTGGAAATGAAAGTAATAGATAACATATTTGTTGAAATAGATGTACATGATAAAAGCTTGCTAACTTATATTAGAACTAGTATTAATAATATAGAGAGTTGTCGTAAAAATAGTAATGAACATGAAAAATACTTTGAAAATAAATAATACTTTGGTATGATGCATCTCATAGAGTAGACAAAATAAAAAACAATAATTTATTCTTATAATTTTGAGATTATAGATACTATTAAGTTTTAATAAGTATTTGGTTGTTAGTCTTATTTCTTATAATGAGAAATAAGATTTTTTATGTGATATAATTGTATATGAAGTGGTGATTAAAATGGAATATGAAATAGTTGAGGTAAAACAAGAAGATAAAGAAAAATTATATAGATTATTACAATATGCTTTATATGATGGTTCACAGTATATTGATAATGATATAAATGATGATTGTATATTTGAGTATAAATGGTTTGATAATTATTTTGTGGATAATGATAGATATGCTTATTTTATTAAAAGTGGAAGTTCTTATGTTGGTATGGTTATGGTAAATGAGAATTTAAAGTTTAATAAAAATGGTAAGTGTATAGCAGAATTTTTAATAATGCCAAAATTTAGACGAAATTATATTGGTAAAAAGGTTGCGTATGAAATATTTAATAAATTTAAAGGTAATTGGAAGATTCAACCAATGAAAAATAATCTTGGTGCATATGCATTTTGGAAGAATATTATATTCAAATATACAAATGGTAATTATATAGTTAAAAACAATGGCAAAGAAGATGTATTTATTTTTAATAACAAATAAATTTTGATAGTATTCGTTTAGTGATAAATTAAAAACCTAGAGATATTTAGCATAATTTTATGTTTCAATATCACTAGGCTTATTTTATATTATAGAATTATTAAGTTTATTTTGTTTAATACACCAATCGAAGAAGTCTTGGGTGTACCCTTCATCGTCAAAAGTATTATGAGTTAAACCGGCAATTGTAACTGATGTTAAATTTCTATCGGAGTTAACACTTTTATATTCGTTAATAATTTCTTTGTTGCTAGATACATGACCCCATTCATATTCACCAGCCATAGCATATATAGGTAAATTGCTGTTTTTTAAGTTTTCTAAATTATAACGTTTGTTAGGGTAATAAATTGATGCAGGAGCTATACCGGCATATTTATCTGTTGTTGCATTTCCTAAGTACCATGTTGCATTACCACCTGAACTATATCCTGATAAAATTATTCTATTTGCATCATATTTATAGATAGGTTGCATTTCATCTATAAATAAATCTATATTTTTAAATTTCTCATCATCCGTTCTATATCCAGAAATAACTGGTTGGATAATTAAAAATCTGTTTTCCCCTAGTTTTTCAGCAGCTTTAATAGGACCAACAGTACTAATTTTATTTGCTGAGCTTTGTTCTCCAGAACCAGCAATCCAAAATATAATTGGCATATTTTCAGTGACATTCTGAGGAACGCGAACTACATATTGCATTGTATTTCCATTACTTAAAGTATAATCTAAGATGTGTACGCCTGGTTCCATATTAAGGGCTTCTTTGCTTAATTCAGTAGTTAGATTATTAGTATTTACTGCTGTGGTGCTTGTTTCAGCAATAGTTTGAGTGCTAGTACCTGTTGCTTCAGAATCATTAATATTTGCAAGGGATGTCGTGGGGCTGCTTCCTATTGCAGTGTCTATTGCAACTAATTTTTCAGCACATTCTGTTAGTTTATTACTTAATCTTGATTGATGTTCATTATATTCATTGAATTTATTTATAATAGCAGCTTTAAAATTTGATAGTGATTCACACGAGTCTATGGAAATAGCTTTAACTTTATCAAAAGCTATTTCATTGTCGGCAAAATATTTTTTAATCGTTGTGGAACCACTCTCTAGTAAACTAGTGTCTACTTTAACGTTCATATTTATTTACCTCCTATGATAGTATATCTATTTTAAGTATAACTGATAAATATTAATTATACAATATTTTTATGTTAAATGATGTAAAGCGATGTAAAGACTTTTAACTAATTATATTAGTATATGGTATACTATCTTTAAGAGAGTGATAGGATGGATAGCAATATAAAAAAAGATATAATTAATTCAAGCACAGGTGATTTTATAGATTTCTTAAGTAATGACAATAGTGAAGATATAATTCAAGTATTTGATGATGAAGGTGTTAATTATTTAAAACAATATAATGATATTGAAGGTAGAATAGCATATATTTTAAGTTGGTCTAAATATGCGAATCAATTATTTTATAATAAAAGTTTTTTAGATTTATTCTTAAGTACGGATATTTCTAGTTATTATGCAACTCTTTCAGTATTAAATAGTGATGTATGTGATTTAATTATAAATAGATGTGTTGAACTTAATAAAGATATTGATTATATAAGTAAATTAATTAGTTATTTTAGTAAAGATTATCAATTAAAGTTTATTGATAGATTTGATTATCCTAATGA
>CAKORH010000098.1 GCA_934101235.1 uncultured Bacilli bacterium
CAATAATGCTTCTAGTATGGGAGGATCGCAAGTGTTTTTAGATCCTAATACCACGTTAAAAGTAGAAGATTTACTTAAATCAATCATAATTGCTTCGGCAAATGATGTGGCAGTGTCAAAAAAGCAGTCGCAAGTTATAGGCGTGGAAACAAATTAAGAAACATTATGTCAACCTATAATTTGGAGTATTATTATAAATTGTATATATAACTAAAGGCAATTATTTGGCTTTTTTAGGAGGTAATAATGTCAGTATTTAAAATAGAAAAAACAAAGGATTATACAATTATGTCAAATTATCACTTGAGAGATAAAAGTTTAAGTTATAAGGCAAAAGGGTTATTATCATTTATGTTGTCTCTACCTGAAGATTGGGACTATTCTCTAAATGGCTTGGTAGCAATAAGTAAGGAAAGTAGAGATGGAATAAGATCTATTTTGAAAGAATTGCAGGAACAACATTATTTAGAAATAGAGAAATATAGAAATGATAAGGGACTATTTGAATATAATTATTTAATATATGAAATCCCACATTACATTAAATTGAATAAAGAAGTTATAAATCCAGATATGGAAAATCCACATCTGGATAGTCCAAATATGGAAAAAACGATACAAATAAATACTAATAAACAAAATACTAAAAAACAAATAGATAAAGATGATAAAAGAATTTTAAATGATTCAAAACATCATTATCTTACTGAAGAATTAATTAGAAATAAATATATAACTTGTGATGATTCACAGGTTTTTTATTATGATAAATTGTTTGAACAATTAATAGAAGATAGAAATGAATTTAGTGATTTAATAACAATAACCAATTATATTGTTCTTAAAGTAGTAAAAAGAGATTTTAAAGATGAAGATGGTAATGAAATAGAAAATAAGTATGGATATTTTAAAAGTTCTATAATAAGTAATATAAATAAGTTAAATAATTGCAATAATGATAATGAATATAATTGGCTCGAAGATGATTTAGAAAGATAAATTAATAAAACTATATATTATAAAATTAAAATGAGAATATATTTTATTAGCATACTCTCATTTTTGTAATTTTGAATTATTAGTTCTACCAACTAACCAATCCATAGAAACATTATAAGTTTTACAAATAGCATAAGCATTCATAGTAGTTATTAAATTAAAACCAGTTTCATAATGACTATAAGTTGTTTGTGAAACCCCACAATTTTCTGCAAACTTTAATTGTGATAGCTTTAGACTTTTTCTTAATTCTTTCAATCTATTTCCTATTTGTATTTTGTTAGTTTTAATTTTTGCATTATATTTAATATTCCTTCTAGTAAATCCTACAATGAAATCCAAAGAAAAATTATATAAATTACAAAATTTGATTAGTTTATTAAAAGGAATTGGATTACTTGCAGTTTCCCAACCAGATATAGTTTTTCTACTAACACCAAATACGAATCCTAGTTCCTCTTGTGTCATTTCCAATTCTTCTCTTGCATACTTTAAATTATTATCTATCATATTTCTTCCACCTATATTAATTTTCCCATTAAATTAAGTTTTAACCTTAAAAGTCTGACAAATAGGTTTAAAAAGATATATAATTGTAATACGTAGTTTTAAGAAAAGGAAAAATAATATATGAAATGTGAAAACAATAATAATCTAACAGAAAATGTATTTATAAATAATTTAACTAATTTTTTTGATTATTTTTATAGAAATTTTCCATTCATGAAAAATAAAAAATATATTATAGAACTTATATTAAGCACACAACAAACTTATCAGTTTTTATTTACAAAGGTTGATCTAAATGTTGATTCTTCCAAAAAAATATTTGAAGATAACATGAAAATAGCCATTTGCCATAATTTCTTAACTATTTATAAGCAAATTAAAGATAAATTACCATCCAGTTATAGTTATAAAATTAAATATAAATCATATTATGAATTAAATAATTGGGACATTAATAAAGTATTTGATTTGTTAAAAGATATATCATTATCGTTAGGAACTAATGAAAATATTTATTTACTTTTTGATAATTATGCTAAAAGGATGGATAGATTAGAAATCGAATTTCCTAATAAATCAAAATTAGAAGTTGTTCAACAAGTAAATCAAGAATATTTATATTTTTATACTAAAATTATTGAACAATATTTAAAACATAAAAATAGATTTATTTTAATTAAAAGGTTTTATAGTAAATTTATAGGAATTTAAATACTGCATTTATTATATTATTATAAATAAAACTTCTTGACATGATAATAATATTGCTTACAAGTTAATTAATAAAGTATAATTTATTATAGATAAGCACAGATAAATGTTTATTTAAGATATTTGATTATGTGAATACCATTCACAATGTACAAGAAAAAGTGAAAAGTATTCACAATTCGACATTTTTCATTTTTCATTCTTTATTTTTTAAAAAAACTAAATTAAACTTAAATCAAGATATAAGGTTATGTTCTATTAAAGAATGTAATCGAAAATAGTTGTAATATATCAAAATTCGGGAGGTGAGTAATTTATTTTGATGTATAAATAAAATAAAAAAGAAAGTAGGAAATAAAAATGAAAAAAAATTATTATTTAATAGGTGGAATACTTCTTTCCATGCTATTAACACCTCCAAACGTTTTGGCATCTACATCAGCGTTCAGTGTAGGTTCAAAATATGCTTCAACAATAGATTCAACTCAAAGTGATTTTACACAAAATGTTATTAATGCAGCACAAGGATATTATCCACATTCAACTTTAACTGCTTCATATTATACAAATAATCCAACGTATTCTTATTTAAACGGAACAAAAGTCGGTGGTTCAAGAGTCTTCTTTATTAATGGACATGCTGGTCCCACTTCAATATATACAGCCGCAAAAGATTCTACAGAATATCGTACTGGATTAAGTTTAAGTTCTACAAACCCATACAATGAAGTGTCACAAAAGTTTAATAACAAAACCTTTAAATTAGTAGGTATTGGTAATCGTAGTTTTGCCGCAACCAATATTATAACTTTTGCTGGATGTTCAACAAACGAAGGTTCAAATACGATAACAAAGAAAGCCTATAATAATGGTGCCAAAGTAGCAATAGGATTTACAAATTCAATTACTTCTAGATTTTATAAAGGTCCAGATTGGTTAAAAAAATATAATTATTCCTTGGGAGCAGGAAATTCTGTCAGTAATGCAGTTAACCAAGCACAAACAACTTATCCAAACGAAGATCTAACATCGTATGTAAGTATAGTAGGAGACGGTAATACAACTATTGGAACAACAAACACACATTCCTTATCACTTTCACTTGAAACAGTTGATGAATCTTATAATGAAACTAAATTAATTAATCCAGACATTGATATGGAAACATATAATGAAGTTAGAATGGATATAAATGAATTATTTCAATTAGTTTCTGATAAAAAAATAGACAATATTGATTTTAAAAGTTTAAATAATATTGTTTTGGAGGATTTAAGCAAATATAAGGATATTTTTAAATCTGTAATTGATGAAATATCAGCATTTGATAATCAATTTAATATTAATGATTACAAAGTTATATATAACTTAGTTAATGAAGAGGAAGGATTTGGATTTTTAAATTTCTATTACTATATTGATGGAAAAATTGAAACTAATAAAGTATATAGTGCAGATATAAATAATTATGAAATTACAGGAATTAATCTTGCAGGTGTAAGAAAAATTAATATAAATAAAATTAATAATGTTAACGAAAATGAATTAATTGAAAAAATAAATTCTTTTGAGCAAGATAAATTACAAAAAATAAATAAAGCTACTAATCTAAAATTAAAAAATGTAAAAAGGTCTTTAAAAAACAACGTGATAAATTTAGAAAATTTTAATGACGATATAGAAAAAGTTACCGAAAAATACATCTACGATTATAATGATAATACATTAAAATACAATTTATCATTAACAGTTGGAAATCATAATACATTTAGTGAAATTGAAGGATATGAAATAAATTTATAAATAACATTTAATAGCCAATATTTTTATAATTTTGGCTATTTTAATTTATAATAATATATGTTATATTTAAAATAATTAAATGACACAAATTATAGTTATCATATACTAGAATAGAGGAATATATGAAAAAGAAAATTTTGATTATTATTATAGTAATTATTATATTTATTTGCGGTTTATTTTT
>CAKORH010000099.1 GCA_934101235.1 uncultured Bacilli bacterium
TCATAATAGAATCACTATCTTTATTAGGTAACATACTATATATTTCTTCAGTTACATAAGGCATAAATGGATGTAACATTTTTAATATATTAATTAATACAGTTAACAATACAGACTTAGTAGTATCATTTTGATTAAATTTACTCATTTCTATATAATTATCACAAAAATCTGTCCATATAAAATCATATAATGTTGAACCAACTATATTAAAATCATATTTTTCCATATGTTTAGTAACTAAAGTGATAGTACTATTCATTTTACTTAAAATATATTTATCTTGTTTATCTAAATTATCATAAGTAAAATTATCTATATCAAAATCTTCAACATTCATTAATACATAACGTGATGCATTCCATAATTTATTAATGAAATTCCATACACCTTTAACTTTTTCTTCATCATATCTTAAATCTTGTCCAGGTGCAGAACTACTTGCTAAGAAAAATCTTAATGAATCAGCTCCATATTCATCAATAACATCCATAGGATCTACTCCATTACCTAGACTTTTAGACATTTTTCTTCCAATTTTATCTCTAATTAAACCATGTATTAAACAATCTTTAAATGGTCTTTTATCAGTTAAATATAATCCCTGGAATACCATTCTACATACCCAGAAGAAAATAATATCATACCCAGTTACTAAAACATCAGTTGGATAATATTTTTCCAAGTCACTAGTTTTATCAGGCCATCCAAAAGTACTAAAAGGCCATAGAGCACTAGAAAACCATGTATCTAATACATCTTCATCTTGTACCCATCCATCTTCACTTGGAGCAGTTTCACTTACATAAACTTCATCACCTTTATACCAAGCTGGTATTCTGTGTCCCCACCATAATTGACGAGAAATACACCAATCATGACAATCTTCCATCCAATGATTTAATATTTTTTCAAATCTTTCTGGAACAAAATTAACTTTTTCTTGAGTATTTTTTTGAGTATCTAAAACTCTTTTTGCCAAAGTTTCCATACGTACAAACCATTGCTTAGATAAATATGGTTCTACCATAACTCCAGTACGTTCAGAATGTCCTACTGAATGTGTTATAGGTTCAATTTCAATTAATAAGCCACTATTTTCTAAATCTTCAACTAATCTTTTTCTACATTCAAATCTATCTAATCCAGAATATATTCCAGCATTATCATTCATAGTACCATCTGGATTCAAAACTTTTATACGTTCTAAATTATGTCTTTCTCCTACTTCAAAATCATTAGGATCATGTGCTGGAGTAATTTTAACTACACCAGTACCAAATTCTGGATCAGCATGCATATCAGCAATAATAGGAATTTTTTTATTAACTATAGGTAATATTACATACTTTCCAACATATTCACTATAACGTTCATCATTTGGGTTAACAGCAACTGCAGTATCTCCAAATAATGTTTCAGGTCTAGTAGTAGCAACACGTAAATACTTTTCAGTTCCATCTATATAATATTTTAAATGATAAAATGCACCTTCTACATCTTTATATATAACTTCTTCATTAGATAAAGCAGTCTTTGCCTCTGGATCCCAATTAATAATACGTTCTCCTCTATAAACCAAACCTTCATTATACATTTTTACAAATGTTTTAGTAACTGCTTTATTTAAACCTTCATCTAAAGTAAAACGTTCTTTTGAATATGCTAAAGATAAACCTAATTTACCCCATTGACTTCTTATATTAGAAGCATATTCTTCTTTCCATTTCCAAGCTTCTTTTAAGAAACCTTCACGCCCTAATTCATATTTGTTAATACCTTCACTTTTTAATCTTGCAACTACCTTAGCTTCAGTTGCTATAGCAGCATGATCCATTCCAGGTAACCATAAAGTATCAAAACCTTGCATTCTTTTAAATCTAATTATAATATCTTGTAAAGTAGTATCCCATGCATGTCCTAAATGTAATTTACCAGTTACATTAGGAGGTGGAATAACTATAGAAAATTTACCTTTATTATTATTTGTAGGTTCAAAATATCCTTTACTTTTCCAATTTTCATACTTTCCTTCTTCTACACTTAAATGATTATATTTCTTATCTAACATAATATCAACCTTTCTAAAAAATAAAAAACACGTATATTTCTAAGGACGAAATACCGTGTTACCACCTTAATTCATGTACTAAAACACATCTCAATACTTTAACGCAGTTAACGTAATATTCTACTATATTCAAATATTCTGCTCCATTGCTACCTTCTATTAACTCATTTATTAGTTTACACCAAACACTAACTCTCTATAAAACTAATTAATATACTCCTCAACTTCATTGCATTTCCTATATTATAAATTATTTATTATATTTTTTCAATAAAAACTTATTGAGTTATAATTTATTTTATTATATAATGATTTTAGAATAGAAAGAGGTGTAATATGGAACAAGATAATAATATGTATAGTAATATAGTTGCACCCCAAGAAAGTAACGCAAGTAAAAATAAAACATTCATGAAAACATATGATTATGATAATGTTGCTATAACTGATATAGTTAATAATATTATAATAGATTCTATAAATAATAAAGCATCAGATATACACTTCAACCCTACTGAAGACGGTATAGTAATAAGAATACGTATAGATGGTGAATTAAGAAATTATGCTAGTGTACCTGGATATGTAAAAAAGAATATGATTACAAGAATAAAAATATTAGCAGGTATGAATATAACTGAAAGTAGAGTTCCACAAGATGGAGCCATAAAACAAAAAATATTAGATAAAGACGTTGATTTACGTGTTTCTTCACTTCCTACTAATATGGGTGAAAATATAGTAATACGTATCCTAGATTATACAATGAGTAGTCAAGGAATAGAAACATTAGGATTCAATGAAACAAATCTAAAAAAATTAATTAAAATGATGGGTGAACCAAACGGTATTATATTAGTAACCGGTGCTACTGGATCAGGTAAATCAACAACTGTATACTCTATTCTACAAAGACTTAATACTACAGATAGAAATATTATAACAGTAGAAGACCCAATAGAAATGAATATACCTGGTATTAACCAAGTACAAGTTATAAGTGATATTGGATTAACATTTGCAGCAAGTTTACGTAGTATATTACGTCAAGACCCAGATATAATAATGATCGGAGAAATAAGAGATGATGAAACTGCTCAAATAGCGGTTCGTGCATCAATTACCGGACACTTAGTACTATCTACAATACATACAAATAGTGCCTTAAATACTATAGAAAGATTATTAGACATGAATATTGAAAGATACTTACTAGGTACTGCACTTACAGGAATAATAAGTCAAAAACTTACTAAAAAATTATGTCCATATTGTAGAGAAACTAGACCAACAAATGATTATGAAAAAAAAGTATTTAAAAATAGTTTAAATCTTGATATAAATGAAATATATAAAGCCAAAGGCTGTGACAAATGTCATGAAGGATATAAAGGTCGTATGGCATTACACGAAGTACTATTAATAGACCAAGAAATAAGAGATGCTATAACAAATAATATGAGAAAAGATGAATTAAGAGACTTAGTTTATGGAAATGGTACTATTACAATGTTACAAGACGGCCTAACAAAAGTAATAAATGGTGACACTACATTTGAAGAATTAATGAAAGCTATTGATATTGATGATAGTGATTTAACAAGTGATGGATTAAAAGAATCACTTATAATAGCAGAAAAAAATAAAAATATTTTAAAAGATAATGAAAATTATAAAAAACTACAAGAAAAAAGTGATACCGATTACGAAGTATTTAATTTAGACTTTCTAAACAAATAAAAGCTAAAATCATATAGCTTTTATTTTTATATTATATTTAATTTTTTCAGCAGATCACAACTTATTTTATTTTTTTTAATAATTTACTACAATCACAGTTCAGATTATATATTTCAAATTCAAACTATCAAAAAGTTTAAATATAAATCAATCTAATACAATAATGATTAGAGATAGACAACAAATTATAAGAAAATAATAAATTACAATATTGATATACTATAAAATAATTAAATTTAGTAAAAATATAAATACAGTGACATTTACAGTGACATTTATTTGATGAAATTAGACCAATATATTATATTGATAATGAGATAAATGATATGCTAAATGCTATTAATATTAAACTTAAAAATATAAATGTTAATGA
>CAKORH010000100.1 GCA_934101235.1 uncultured Bacilli bacterium
GAAAATCCATATAAAGATAATACAAGTAGTTTAGCTTATAATATAATAGAAAATGCAAAAAATAAAACAAATGGAACTGAATTAATTTCTAGTCCTAAAACAAAGGTGGCTGAAGAAATTTCTGCAAAGTGGAGTACTGGTAAGTTTGGTACAGAAACTGTGACTACTGGAAGTTTGTGTTCCGGATATACTCCATGGTTAGTAGGAGATACTGAAGCAGACGCTCAATCTGGAAGTACAGTAAGTTCATATGATGACGCTGTAGGAAAATACGTATATGATAAATGTTCTGGTTGGACTAAAAAACTTTTGAATTATAATTCCTCAACTAATATTTTAACTTTTGATAGTCAAGTAGAAATAATGAAATATGAGTCATCAATGAGCACAACTAATGATGATTATGGAACAAGTTATTACTATAGAGGAAATGTAACAGATAATTATGTAAATTTTGCCGGAATGTGTTGGAGAGCAGTTCGTATAGCAGGAGACGGAAGCATAAAATTAATATTAGAAGATCAAGATAATACATGTGCAACAAGTGATGGTAATTGGGATATACCTACAGAGACAGGTGGTTCAATAAAAAAAGGAAATTTTGGATATACTGAATATGCTGCAAATACATTGACGGATTCAAATGGTAATAAAAATACAACTAAACGAACATTAATGAATTATTTAAATGGTGGAACAAATAATGATAAATCAATGGCAACAGCGTTTAAGAATTTTCAAACTGGACCTTTAGCAAATTATTTAGATAAATTAAAGGCAGGAGATTGGTGTTTAAATGATAAAGCGTATGCTACTAGTAACGATAATACAACAGCATTAACTAGTCAAGAAATGTTAGATAAACAAATTAAGGGTACATCATTTTATTATGATTCACATGTTCGTTTAGATGGAAAAACAACAAAAGAACCAACACTAAAATGTAATGGAACAAATATGAGTAAATTTGCAGATAATACAGATATGTATGTAGGAACATTAACAGCAGATGAAGTAGTTTATGCAGGTGGAAAAGCATACACTGGTAATCCAGATTATTATTTAATAAATGATTATCAAAAATCAAATTATTTATCCTTTTGGTCTTTGTCGCCTCTCCACTTCATTAGTGATCTCGATCTTGCATTTTTTGTGGATATTAATAATATCGACAATCTTCCCGCTGTCAACTACCGTGTAGACAACAATTTCTCGTTCCGTCCATCTATAAATTTAAAATCTGGAATTAGTATATCTGGAGGAGATGGCACTAAAGAAAATGCATACAAAGTTTCCTAATTGACGGACACTTTTGATTTTGACTAGGTATAACCTGTGCTTGCACGAGATGAAACTAGTCTGTTAGTACATAATTTTTCAATATTTAAATGTGATAATTATTAAAATTTCATATAAAAAATGCAATAAAGTTGAGATTTTGTTTATTGCATTTTTTGTATGATTAAAAGCATTATATAATTAATAATAAAAAATATATTTTACATTAACATTTTATATCTATTTATAATACCATTTATCTTTATAAAATTTTCATTAGAAAAATTATTTTTATACTTAGTAAAATTAAACCCTTGTGGATTTGATAATACTTCTTTGTATCTGGTTTTTATAAAATTAAATATAAAATCTAATTCATTGTTATTTAATTTTATGTTATTTTTTAATGCAAAAGAATTAATATCGTCTTTAGATATTTTGTTTACGTAGGATTCTACCATATTTATCATTTTATCACCAATATATATTATGCATTTAATTAATAAAATATACGGTTTTTTACATAATAATATTAGGTGATTTAATGAAAAAATATATTATGTATTTATTTGTTAGTATATTATTTTTAATGGCAATATCAAAAATGGTTTATTTAATGTTTTATAAACATGATTATTATAAAGAAATACTTGATAAACAGAATAATAATATTATATATGGTTCTACAGCTCCTAGAGGAAGAATATTAGATAGAAATGGTAAGATAATTGTAGATAATGTTGGTATAAAAACTATCCTTTATAATAAAGTAAATGGAATAAGCGAAAAAGAAGAAATAGATATTGCTAGAAAGTTATCAAATATATTAGAAATAGATGAAGGAAATATTGATGAATTAAAATACTTTTATTATATAAATAATAGAGAATATATTAATAGTTTAGTAGATGATAAAATATATAGATTATATGAAGAAAGAAAAATAGATAGTAAAGAATTACAAAGTATTAGGTTAAATTTAATAAATGATGATATGATAAATGAATTAAATAATATAGATAAAAAAGCATCAAAAATATATAGTATAATGAATAAAGGTTATAATTATGAAGATAAAATAATTAAAAAAAATTGTACAGATGAAGAATATAGTATAATAACTGAAATGAAATTATCTGGTGTTAGAAGTGAGTTAACATTTGAAAGAATTAATAACTATGGTGATTTATTAAGTAATGTTATAGGTAGTGTTGGGTTAATACAAAGTGAAGATTATTCATATTATAAATCTTTAGGATATTCTAATGATGATATAGTGGGTACTAGTTATTTAGAAAAGTATTATGAAAAATATTTAAGGGGAGAAAAAGCAAAATATAAGATAAATAATGATAATACAATTACATTAGTTAGTAATGCTAAAATAGGTAATGATTTAGTATTAAATATAGATATTGATATTCAAAAAGAAATAGAAAATATTTTAATGGAAGAAATAAAAAAAGCAAAATATTATAATAATTCTAAGTATTATAATGGTTCATATATAGTTGTTAGTAATCCTAATGATGGAGGTATAGTTGCTTTTGTAGGAAAATCATATAATAATGGAGAATTTTCAAATAATGAAATTGGTATTATAAATAAAAGTTATACAGTAGGTAGTGCTGTTAAAGCAGCAACTATATCAGTTGGGTATAAAAATGATTTAATTGATATAGGTAGTAAATTTAATGATTCCTGTGTTAAATTAAAAAATAAAATTGAAAAGTGTAGTTGGAAAAGATTAGGAACAATTAATGATTTGCAAGCATTAGCATATTCTTCTAACTATTATCAATTTATGATAGCAATAAAATTAACAGGTGAAAGTTATAAATATAATATGAAGTTAAATAATTTAGATTATGCTTTTAAAACATATAGAGATACATTAGCAAGTTATGGGTTAGGAGTAAAAACTGGAATAGATTTAGAAAATGAAAATATAGGTATTATAGGAAATACAATAAGTGATGATTTGTTATTAAATTTAAGTATAGGACAATATGATACATATACTCCTATAGAGATGAGTCAATATATAAATACGGTTGCAAATGGTGGTAAAAGAATAGAATTAAGATTTATGAAAGAAATAATATCACCTGATGGGAAAATAGTTTTAAAAAATAATGCTAATGTATTAAATAATGTAGATTTGGATGAAAAATATATTAATAGAATAAAAGAAGGATTAAAAAGTGTTTCTAATTATGGTACAGGGTCTTCATATATAGATAAAAAATATAAAGCAAGTAGTAAAACTGGTACAAGTGAATCAATTATGGATAGTGATTTAGATGGTATTTCTGATACTCTTACTACTACTAAGACATTTAT
The DNA here is from genome assembly GCA_934101235.1 of uncultured Bacilli bacterium. GTDB lineage: Bacteria > Bacillota_I > Bacilli_A > RF39 > UBA660 > UMGS1124. The sequence goes on from CAKORH010000100.1 coordinate 3,622, forward strand.
TTCATATATGCCAAATGATAATCCACTATATAGTTTAGTTATAATTAGTCCTAATATTAGTTATCAAACTGATAAAAATGCATATAGTTATCCTATAAATATGTATTTAGCAAGACATATTTCTAAAATTTTGTTTGATAATTAATATATTCTTTGCTATAATATCTTTAGTTTGACAAAGAAGGAGGCAGAATTATGGCTAAAAAAGGTGATAACAGAGCAAATATTGAATTAAAATGCCCTGAATGTGGTTATATTATTAGACCAACTGATAAAAATAAAAAGAATACACCAGATAAAATGGAATTAAATAAATATTGTAAAAAATGTCAAAAGAAACAAACATTTAAAGAAAAAAAATAATTTATGAAAAAAAGTAATAAAATAACAATACATGGAACATTATGTGATATTACAAATTATGAAGCATTAATTAAAGCACAAACAAGTAATATTGCATTTAAAAGTGAGTTAAAAAAACAAAAAGTTATTAAAACTCAAAAGATAGGTAATATTAAAAATATTAATGTAAAAAAGAGAGTGCTTACTAAAAATAATAAAG
>CAKORH010000101.1 GCA_934101235.1 uncultured Bacilli bacterium
GTACTTAGTAGAACGTGTTTCCCAAAAGGGAAAAACTTACAAGGCAGTTGAAATCTACATTACTGATAAAATTAAAAAACTAGTTTTTTTAACGGACGCAGAAATGGAATTATTAAGACTTGCTAATAGTAAGAAATAATTAATAACGAATGCCGTTTTATCTTCTTTCTATAAACGCATGTTGCCGATTGAGTGTTGGCGGCTTGGCTCAATATAATTTTTAGAAAGGAGAATGATTTTAATGAACGACTCAGGTGCTAGTACAAACACTAATGCTTTCGATTTCTCTGCGGTTAAAACCGGAATTGAGAGTGTATTAGGTGTTTTCACTGCTAACTTAACTGTTGCTAATATTGCTAGTGTTCTTGGAATTGTTGTTGTAGCGTGTTTAACTCTTTACTTGTTCTATTGGGGAGCAAGAAAAGGTATTGCAATGTTACAAAGTGCGTTCTCTGGACATGGTTTCCATGTATAGCAACTAACCTCTCTTAAAGTGTTCATTAAAATGAACACTTATTTTTTTAGAAAGGAAATATTTATGAAAATAGTTATTTTATTATTAGGTTTATGTATTTTATTATTATTATATTTAATTTGGACTTTATACAAGTATGTAGTAGCTTTATTGTATTACAATAGTTTGAGTGTAGAAGATGCTGAATATATGTATAGACGTGCCGTTGGAAAGGATGATGATTAATGAATTTTATTGCTTATATTTTATATATGATTTTTGTATTTTTGATTTTTAGATTTATTAATTGGGGATATGAAAAAATAAAGAAATTTTTTAAAAAAGAAAAAGGATGTGAAAGAAAATGACATTAACGGAAATATATATTTTATTAATGGACCCTATTAAAGATGTTTTAATAGTTTCAGGTATGTTGTCATTGACAATTGCGTTAATTGTAATGTTAGTTAATATGATCGTTGGTGCAGCGACTGGGAAAGGCTTTACAATAGGTTTAAGATAATGAGAAAGATAGTAGATTCTTTTTATAAATTTTATGGTAATTTTTTTTATTTATTTTTTGCTTTAGGATTTATTTTTAATTGTATTTTAGATATTGTTATGTCTTTTGAAATGAATTTATTGATTAGGATTTTTCTAAGTTTAAATTTTGGTTATTTTATTTTTATTATGATTCCAGTGTTTATTAATGAATTTTTGTTAAGGTGGCTTTATGTGGATGACGAGTAGCTGGGTATTTTACACACTAATGTATCGAGGTGATCTAGATTATAGTCAATTAAGAAAAGATGATTTAGTTCAAATGTTAAATTTTATAAGATTGCATTATTTGAATCGTATGGGAAATGATGACGATTTTTCAGAGTTTGATTTTGAATTTAAACAAGAAATAAAATATTGGTTAGGAGATAGAAAAAGAAATGAAGAAATATAATGTTGTTTTAAAAAAGAATGGTCAATTAATAATGAGTTTTATAACTTATGATAGAAAAGTTGAAAGAAAGGTTTTAAAAGCAATGCAGAAGCTTAAATGCTATTGTAATATTGAAGAGGTTTCTAAATGAGAAAAAAAGATTTAAAAGGAGAAGTAAGGTTATTTGATTTTCCGGGTCATATGAAATATTTACATGATTTAAAGAAAATACGATTTCCATATCATGGTGTTTATTGTTTTGAAGGTCCACAAGGAAGTTCTAAGACATTAAGTGCATGTAGATTAATAAGTAATATATATGCAGATTATAAAGACGTATATTTAATTACTAATGTTTGGCTTAATACTGATATTTTAACCAATATTCCCAAAGAAAATATTATTCCATTTACAAGATATTATCAATTATTTTTCAATTATAATAAGCCCGTTATATTTTTTATAGACGAAGCTCATTTACTTTTTAATAGTTTAGAAAGTAAAAATGCAGATGTTAATATGTTTGCTGTAATATCTCAAAATAGAAAACAACAACGTGTTTTCATACTTACTAGTCAAGTATTTTCAAGATTACAATTAGTTATGAGAGAACAAATTAATACGATTATACATTGTACAACATATTTAAATTTTTTAAGTCATTGTGTTGTATATCATGATTTCGAAAAACAAAAAGACGAGTTAGTTGGAAAGAAAGAATTTGGTGCTTGGTATACTCATATAAGAAAGATTCATTATGAAATGTATGATACATATCAAGTAATAGATTATTCTAAAGATAGCCCATTTTGGAATAAAAGAAAGGAAGATGATGAAAATGAATACTTTATGGAATATAAAAAATATCTTAAAGAAAGTTAGTTTTTGCTTATTGTTAATAAGCGTTTTTAGCCTCGTTGCGACGGAGGTCGCAGAGGCAAAAACGATAACAAATAGTACTAATTTTGCAAATAGTACTCAGTTAGAGTATTTTAATAATTTGTATAAACGTAGTAGTTATAAATATTATTTATTAGGTTTAGATAATACAGATAGTTATTATAATGATTATTATATTTGTTTAACAAATGAAAGTTATACTATTACTGATGAATTTAATACAAAAGCAAATTGTGCAGAACTTTATAGATATTATAGATCTAATAGTGCTTATAATTTTACAAAAGTTAATGATAATACTTTAGAATTTAAAAATAGTGTTTTTTATACAAGTAATGTATATGATACGGGATATCTTTCTAATTCAATGTTATTTGGTATTTGTATAGGTGTTTTTAGTTTCTTTTTATTATTTGCATTATTTAAATTATTTGGTGGTAAATAATGGAAAAAAGCAAACCCTATTATATGACTGATTATCTTATTGATACAATCTCATATTTAAATTCATGTAATAATTATTCTAAAAAGTACATTAAAAAAATATTGTTTTTGAGTTTTTGCACAATTTTATTATTAAAGAAATGAGTTAAAAAAAATGAAAAAGATTAATAAATATTTATTATTTGTAGTTGCATTATTTAGTTTATTTTTGGTTAATATTAAAGCTGATGTTTTACCTTCTTCTTCTTTTGATTTAAAGTTGTTTGATTCTGATTTACCCGTTATTAAATATGTTTCTGCAAACTCTTCTTTTAAGGGTAATATCTTTTTAAATAATTTTTCTATGAAAGAAGAGTATTCTTATCTTGTATTTGATACTTGTATTAATCTTAAAGTTGATGCTTCTAATTTTATTATTTCTAATACAGGTCATAATGCTTATTTTTTAGAGGAATCTGTAAAAGTTTATCAAATGAGTGATAGTTGTTCTGTTAATGGTAATGGCGGTGTACATTATCGTGTTCAGGTACAAGTAGGTGGTTTTGTAGATTCCAATGGAGATGGTTTAAATGCTAGTTCTTATCTAACAATTAAAAATAATAAAGGTTATAATTCTTTTTGGCGTTTTTATAGTCCACAACTTAGTTCTGTTGATGTTTTAACTCCACTTATTGAGTCTGGTAATGCAATTGGAAAACAACAAGAAATTATTAACGAGCAAAAAAAGACTAATGATAAAATTGATAAAACAAATGATACATTAACAAGCGAGGATAATGATACAACTAGTAAAAAATGTGGTGTTGTTTGTAAATTAAAAGGTATTTTTACAGGTATTATTGAATTACCTAAAAAGGTTGTTACATTGATTATTGACGCATTAAAAAGTTTATTTGTTCCAACTGATGATCAACTTTATGAAATTGTTAATGATAGTAAAGAATTATCAGAAAATTTTGGTTTTGTGGGAGAGGCCGTTGCTTTCTTTTTAAATATTTTTACTAGTTTACTTGGTATGGTTAATGCAAATGGATGTATTGAAATGCCGGCTTTTAAAATTGGTGCTACAAGTTTATTTGATGAACATGTTTTTTGGGAAGCTAGAAATGTTTGTCTTGCTGATAATTTAATTTTAAGTGCTAATATTACTACTATTAGATCTATTACTAGTATTGTTTTTGTTTCGTTGTTTGTTGGTTTTGCAACTAGAAAATTCTTTAGTATTTTAAGTAAGTCAGAAAATGAGGTGAATAGCGAATGATTTTATATTTATTATTAAAAGCAGTTTTATATATTATTGGTATTGTCGCAAGTATTTTTGGCGATTTGATTCCTAGTTTTCCAGACGCTATTTCTAATGTTTTAACTACAATTAGTACAATGATTAATGGTGGTATTTCATTTATTTCTTATTTCTTTTATGTTCCCGTTGTAGTTGCTTTAATTAGTTT
>CAKORH010000102.1 GCA_934101235.1 uncultured Bacilli bacterium
AGCCAAAGATAATCCAACATAACCTGTGCCTGCAACTGCTATTTTCATAAATATAAACCTCATTTCTACCTTATATTGTGTGAATTCATTATAACATCTTTAATTATAATAATCAACTTAATTAGCTTAAAGTTATTGTAAATTGATGTCGAAAAATTTTTAAAAAAATGACAAAAATTTATTATTTTTTGTCATATGTATAAATTATTGCTAATATTAACTCGTTAAGCAGCTTTCTTTTGTTTTCCTTTGATGAATTTTTTTAATAAATATTTGACTCTTTCCATAAATACTAGTTCTTTAACAACGTAAAAATAAATGTAATTAATAATTGTGCTTATTCCAAAAATTAAAGCTCCCTTTAAAAACCATATTACTAATGAATTTGTAGGAATTAAGCCTTCCAAATAATAAATTATAATAAAGTTAATGACTAACCCAATTGAATACTTAAAAAACTTAAGAAAATAATTAATTAGTTTATCATCAATTATTTTTTTATAGATAATTTTTGGAAAAACAAATATAACCCCCACAAAAGTTGAAATAAATGTTGCAAATAATACTCCTGATATTCCACATTTTTTAACTAAAAGCATTGATAATACTAAACATAAAATTGCTTGAAATATAGAACTTTTTTTAATACTGTTAAAATTGCCTGAGGCCTTAACATATGATTCTAATGGAATTTTAATTATGTTTAAATATAAAATTGCTACAAATAGTAAACAAATAATATTGTTTGCTGTATAATTTTCTCCATACCATAAAGAAATAAATGGTGTTAATGTAAAATATAAAGCAACAAACAAAATATTTCCCATGAAGAATAATAATGAATTTAATTCATTAAAAACATCTTTGGCTTTTTCTTTGGCATCTACCAACATATTTCCTACACTAGGAAATAATGCTGAATTAAGTCTTTGTATCATTAGTTTTATCATTGTAACTATTTGATTGTAAGCACTAAAAATTGTTACATAAGTTAATCCTAAATATTTTGATACAAATATTAAATTAGAATTTTCTAACACCAAATTACTTATTTTATTAACAATTAAGTTATTAGCATCTTTTTTAAAACTGTCATCTATTTTATCAGGTTTAGCCAGATATTTATGTTCTTTTTTAGATATTGTGTATAATACAACATTTCTTAATATACTCAATATTACAAATGAAATAAGTATAGTTAATAGTTTTCCCCCTAAACTTGCTATTACTATTGCTGCTACACTTTCTAATATTGATAAACTATGATTTAAGTTACTTGATTTATATAATTTTTGTTCAGACTCAAACAAAAAGGCATGGCTAGTTGTAAAATATGATACCGCACTTGCTATAATATATAATATGAAACATATTTTTATATATAATGAATCTATCGTAGTTTCTTTAATGAAAAACATAATTTCAAAAGATATTAAAAAACCAAGGAGGATTACAATAATACCTATTTTATTAAAATATCTTCTGGATGCTTCCATTATACTATTAATTTTATCATAGTTTTTTTCATTTACTGGCTTAAATAGACGAAATGTTACACTAGCACCTACACCACCATCGACAATAGATAGATATAAATAGATTTGATAAAACAACTGGTAGATACCAACATATTCATCACCTAAATATTGTAATAATAATTTTGTTTTAACAAGACCTAAAATTGCTATAATTGTTGTAAAAAATATACCATATAAAAATGTTTTTAATGTACTTTTAGTTCTCAAATTTTCACCTTCTATATTATAATTTTAAATATTTTGCTAATCTTTCTGATGATTTGTCATCTAAATATTTGTTAAATTTTTTCTTCATTTGATTTCTTTGTTTCTTATAAATATCATTGTTTTTGGCAACATTAGCTATAAATGTATATAAATCTTCAATATTTTTTATCTTCTCACCAGCCATGTAGTCTTCGATGTTGTCAAATACAAAACCTTTCTTTTTTTTGTATTCTTCAAAATCATCTGTTGTAAATCCAATAATATTATCTAGTAATAAATAGTCATAATATACACCAGAATAATCTGTTATTAAAGCATTAGTTATTTTAAATAATTCTGTTAATTCTATATTTTTTTCAATTAAATATGAGTCTGTTAATATCTTTATATTTGATAAACTTGTTGCTTTAAAAAGCGTTGTATCTTGATGAGGATGAAGTTTAAAAAGTATTACGCTGTTGTTTTTCTTCAAATATTCATTTAATTTTAATAATTCTTCTTCACTATATATAACTGGAAGCCCTAGTGGAAAGCTAAAAGATGAATCATTTCTATCAGATGTATCTGCTTTTCTAAATGTTGGTAACCATAAAATTACTTTATCATATGAACTAAATTCTTTTACTTTTTCTATAGATTTAGTTTTTTTAAAAATTATATCATTTCTTGGATTTCCTACGCAAATAAATTTTTCTTTTGGTAGATGTAATTGGTCACTCATCATATCAATACAAAAATCAGATCCCACTAGATAAATATCTATATCTTTAGGTACAACATTTAAATCTTTTATATTTTTTAATGGTGTTCCGTGATTTAAATTTATTGAAACAGTTTTGTTATTTAGTTTATGTAGTTGACGATTACTAGCAATTAAAAATTTTGCATTTTTTGCAATGTAAAAGTATTTAATCCATTGAAAAAAAGTCTTTTTTGTTCCACATTTCCACATTGTAACAAACTTTACATTTTTGCATTCTTTATTTTTAAAATTATTTTTATTATTTACAAACCAATATATTTTATATTTTTCATTATATTTCTTTTCTATTAAATATTCATAAAAAGCTCTTGAATTATCTGAATAATCCGCATTACTTTCAAATATTATAATATTTTTAATCTTAAAAATAGACATTATTTTTTTTATAAGATTTCTAATTTTATATTTCATTTTTATTCACTCCTAGGTATTTATTTTGTTTTTTTAAAAAATTTTACTATTAATATCTTCTAGAAAGATTTTATAATAATTAACTTAATCATCTTTCTTTGTATTACTATTATAAACTATTTTTACTAATAATAAAAGTAAAAACAGGTTTATCACCTGTTTTTACGTAAATATTAGAACATATTGTACTATTATGTATTTACTAAATATTCCATTTCATTATAGTTTTAAAGTTGTTACTTAAATCATTTTGAAATGCTTTATGTATATCTTCAACTTTTTTTACTTCTATCTCGTCAGATATAATCGTACTTAAATATTGTGCAACATCATCATTTTCTTCGATAAATTTTATTGCAGCATCAAAATCTTCATAACCACTTCTACTATTACCTAGTAAAGATAATCCCTTTTCAAGTACCATTCTCGTATTAATCGGAACATTGTTTTCACTAACACCTAGTAAGGCAATGCTTCCTTGTGGGTTAATTACATCAATTATTTGATTTATAGCATCTTCGGCTTTCGAACCCCCGACACATTCAAATGCATGATCTACTGCCATATCTTCTGGAATTTCTGAAATTTGATAAGTTTCATCTGCAAATTGAAAATAATGAAGTTTATCATATCTATTTCCAAATATTATTATTTTAGCATTAGGAAATGTTTTTTTTAAAACAAGGGCCGTAACAAATCCAACACTTCCGTCACCCCATACACCTATGGTTTGTTTTTTCAAATGACTATATCCTTCAAAGTGTTCAAGAGCGTTCATCGCTACACTTAATAATTCTAATAAAACGGCAATTCTATCTTCTATTTTTGTATATTTAATAACTCTAGTTCTTTCAATATCTATGACACTTTGCATAAATCCATCACAACCACTTGATTTAAACAAACTGCTTCTTAAATAATTTTCTTTAGTAAAAGTATCTGTTTCTCTTGGTGTGTTTGGTATTAAAACAACTGTATCCCCTGGTTTAAATTCTTTTTTTGGATCAAAAACTACTTTACCAACACACTCATGAATTAATGCCATTGGTAGTTTTTTTGCAAGAATTTCCGGTGCTCTTTTCCCTTGGTAATATCTTTGGTCCGCTGCACAAATTGATAGATATGTAGGCCTTACAAGTATATTATCTTTTGGAAGTGTTAGGTCTACAAAATCAGTTCTAATTTGTCTAGGCGAAAATAGTCTATAAGATTGTACTATCATTTTTCATCCTTCTCCATTAATATTGCATTGGCTATCTTAAGG
>CAKORH010000103.1 GCA_934101235.1 uncultured Bacilli bacterium
ATTTGGTGATTGTTCTTTACGTGATGATATTATTATTTCTTGGGATGAGTTTTATAGTTATAGTAGTTATTATAATAAAGAGGTTATTAATTATGATAATTTTTATATTAAGTATTATGAATATAAAAGTCTTGTTAAAATAAATGATAAAGATATTATAGATAGTTTAGTAAGTTTTGATGGTAGATTTGATAAAGATAGTATTGTTGATATAGTTAATGGTAGTATTACTTTAATTACGTATTTAATACTTAATAATAATAGAATTTATTTTGGTAATAATAATTCTAATGTTTTATATATTAGTGATGATAAATTAATTAGTAATTATAAAGAATTTAGTAGTTATAAGAAAATATATTCATCATTTAATTTTATTAATGAATATCAATATAGTAATATTAGTGATTTACTTGGTGATAAGTATGTAAGATATTTTAGTTATTATAATAAATTAGTTAGTATTGGTAATGAATTTAGTATAATTGATGAATCTTTGAAAGTAGAAGATATTAGTAGTAAGAAAGTATGTAAAGATAGTGAATATGGAGATATTTTAATTAAAGTAAATAATAAGTATGTTAGTACTAATTTAGTAGGATGTAAAGTAGATAATAAATTAAATATTGTAGATTATAAAGATAGAGAAATAGAAAGAATTAGTTTAAGAAAGACTGGATATCCTAATATAGATAAACCATGGTTAAAATATTATAGTAAAGAATCTTTAAATGATAAAGTATTGGAATATACTTTGTATCAAAATTTAAAAGAAATGAATAAAGATAATTATTTAAGTGTTGCTTTAGAGTATATGGGTAATGAGATTAAATATTATGAAATGTTTAATGAGATAGAAAAATTAAGTAAAAGTTTATATGCTTTAGGTGTAAGAAAGGGAGATTATGTTACTTTTTGTTTACCTAATATACCTGAATTTGTTTATTTATTTTATGCTGTAAATAAGATTGGTGCTGTTGCTTCTTTGATAGAACCTAGAACTACTGCTACTAGAATACTTGATTATTTGAATGAATCTAAGAGTAAAGTTATGATTATTGTAGATTTATGTAAGAATAATATAGATAAAATTATAGATAAAAGTAGTATTAATACTGTAGTTAGTTTAAGTCCTATGGAATCTGTTACAGATAAGAAAATAAAGAGAATGTATAATTTAACTCATAAAAAATATAAGTATAGTGGAAAGTATATTTCTTATAAAGAGTTTAAGTGTATTGGAGAAAGTGTTTTAAGTTTTAAAGATAATGAATATAAAAAAGATGATGTAGTTGCAGTAGTTTATACTAGTGGAACTACTGGTAAACCTAAAGGGGCTATGTTAACTAATGAGTCTTTTAATGGTCAAAATATGCAATTAAAATATTCAGGTATTTGTCCTAATGTAGGTGATAGATTTTTAGGTAATATTCCATTTTTTACAGCTTATGGAGCAAGTGTTGGTATGCATAATGCGTTATCATATGGAGTTAAAATTGCTTTAGTTCCTGCGTATAAACCTAAAGATTTTCCTAAATTAATTAAAAAATATAAACCAAATCATGCTATTGGTACTCCTAGATTTTTTGAAATTATGTCTGAAAGTAATGTACTTAAAAATGAAGATTTAAGTTATTTAAGAACTAGTGTATTTGGCGGAGATAAAATGACTCCTAATAAAGAATATAAAGTAAATGAATTTATGATTAATCATAATACTGATGTTATTAAAAAAGGTTTAGGTATGAGTGAATATGGTGGAGGTTTTTGTACTACTGTTAATAAATTTGTAAATAAAATAGGTAGTGTTGGAATACCTCATGTTGGTAATAATATTAAGATTATTGATACAAATGGAAATGAAGTTACTTATGGTAGGGAACATAAAGTAGGTGAATTGTATGTAACTGGTCCTACTCAAATGAAAGGCTATTTAGCAAATGATGAAGAAAATGAAAAGTTCTTTTGCTATGATGAAAATGGTGTTAGATGGAGCAAAACTGGTGATTTAGTATATATGGATGAAGATGGTGTATTATTCTTTGCTGAAAGAATAAAAAATATTGTTATAAGACCAGATGGACATAAAGTACCAATTTTACCTCTTGAAAATATTGTTGTTAAATGTGATTATGTTGATGATTGTTCTGTAGTAGGAGTAGGTTATAAAGAAGATAATACTGGTAAATATCCTATGTTGTTTATATCATTAAAAGATGATATAAATGTTAGTAAAGAAATTGTTCATAAAGAAATAGTGTCTTTAATAGAAAAAAATATACCTGATAGAGATAGACCAGAGTGGTATAGATATGTAAAAAAAATACCTTATACTTTAGCTGGTAAAAAAGATGTAGTAAAACTTGGTAATATTGGAAAAAATAATCAAAATAAAAAAGTATTATTTGAAGATGATAAAAAATAAAATAATATGCTATAATTTATTAAAGGATAGGTGTAGTTATGACAGTAGGTATTTATTTTAGTGTATGTTCATTGATATATACAATATTATTAGTTATAGTGTTCTTTTCTAAAAAAAGATTTGAATCTTTTGAGAATAAAATATATTCTTATTTAGTTATAACAAGTTTATTTGGACCACTTATAGGTATACCAACTTATTGTTTTATGGGGAATATGGATAAGTTTCCTATACCTAATATAATATTTTCTAAATTGTATTTAGTATATTTAGTTATGTGGTTAATGGTATTTACTTTGTATATATTTGTTATATCTATTAAGAATATTAATAAAAATAAGATAGTTAAAGTATTTAAGATATTAATGATATTTCTTATTTTATTAGAAGTATCTTTACCATTATATTATTATAATAAAGATGGTGTTATATATTCTTATGGTCCTGCTGCTAATAGTATGTATTTAATATCTACAATATTTATTGTTATAGTAGTATATTGTTTAATAAAAAATATTAAATATATAACTGAAAAGAAGTTTATACCTATTAGTGCATTTTTGATAATTGGTACTGTTGTTATGATTATTCAAAAATTAAATCCTGGTTTATTATTGTTATCTTTTGCAGAAGCATTTATAACATTTTTAATGTATTTTACTATAGAAAATCCTGATATACAGATGATAAATGAATTGTATAAAAATAAAGAGTTAGTAGAGAGTACTTATGAAGATAAATCTAATTTCTTATTTGAAATGACACAAGAAGTTAGAAATCCATTGCTTTCTATTAAAAGTGTATGTAGCGAAATAAAAGAGGATAATAATATCAAAAGTATAAAAAATAAAGTTGATATAATTAACATTAATATAAAACAATTAGATTTTGTAGTAAATGATATATTAAATGTTAGTAGTTTGAATGCTCAAAAAGTTAAGATTATTGATAATAGATATAATTTAAAAAATCTTTATGATGAAGTTATTACTAATGTTAGTTCTTATATACCTAAAGATGTAGAATTTATTTATAATATTTCTAATAATGTTCCATATTTATATGGAGATTCAATAAAGTTAAAACAAGTTATTACTTCAATACTTTTAAATGCTGTTAAAAAGACTAGTAAGGGTTATATAGAATTATCTATAGATACTATAGAAAAGTATGATGTCTGTAGATTGATTATAACTATGAGAGATTCTGGTTGTGGTATTACTATTGATAGAATAAATGAAATACTTGCTGTTACTGGTGAAATAGATGAAAATGATATAGAAAATATGGAAAAGTTAGAATTAAATATGCTTTTATGTCAAAAAATTATTAAATTATTAGGTGGTAATTTAATGATTAAGAGTGAGATAGGTAAAGGTACTGAAATATCTATTGTATTAGATCAAAGAATATATAAAACTAATGATAATGAAACAATTTTAAATAATTATGAGAATTTTATTTATAAAAATAAAAAAGTTTTAATAGTTAGTCAAAATAAAAAAGTAGTAGAATTGATAAAAAATAAATTAAGTGATTATAATATAAGTTGCTCTCATATTTTGTATGGCATGGATGCTATAGATAAAATTAAAAGTGGTAAAAAGTATGACTATATTATAGTAGATGATGATATGAAAGAAATGAGTGGATATAGTACTTTAAAAGAATTAAAGAATATTAAGAATTTTAAAATACCAGTTATAATTATGTTAAGTGATAATAAAAAAGAAATAAAAGAT
>CAKORH010000104.1 GCA_934101235.1 uncultured Bacilli bacterium
AAAAATATCTGTTTTTTGTACCATTTTATTTTTCCAACATTTAATAATCTCATCACTAGTTATATGTCCATCGTAAATATCTTTTAAAAATTCTTGTGAATTTCTATCTAATTCTTTTAAAAACTTATTATTAAATAAATTTACAAAATCTTTTTCATTTTGATATCCATAATTCATTTAAACATTCTCCTTTCTTAGATTAATAAAAAAAGACTTCTTTTAATAAAGAAATCCGAATAAATATATTTTTCTTGCCACAAAATATAAATTATCGACTAAATTGTAATACATTAACCTTTAAGCAAGTCAATTAATGTATTTAAATTATAAATCATAACAAATTAATAATCAATATTTTTTTAATTATATTTATAAATATAGTAACATAAAAAAAATTACTATAAATAATAAATGCAACTTTATATAATATTTTTTAAGCGGAATGACCTCAATTATTAATAAATGACTATTAAATAATTTAAAATAAATCCTGAATAAATGATAGAAATAATTAATTCTGAATACAAAGAAAAAAGTCTAGAAAATTTAAACTAGACTTTTTATTTTTTGTAGTCTATTTAAACTAATAAATTGCAATTATCAATAACATATATATAGTGGCAGTAAACTTTTAACGAAAAATTTTTTTGTTTATAAAAATAAAATTCAATAGTTACTTCTTAAAATTACATTTATCATTCTCATCGACAAATGAAAATAAATCTTCAACTTGTACATTAAAAACTTTTGCAATATCCATAGCTAATCTTAATGATGGGTTATATTTTCCGTTTTCTAAACAAACAATAGTCTCTCTTCTAATATTCACAAGTTCAGCTAATTCAGATTGCTTCATACCTTTTTGTTCACGATATTCTTTTATTTTAGTTATAAGTTTCATTTTAAATTCCTTTTTTATCTATTATACAAAATAATATAACTCTAACAATCGAAATAAATACTATAATTCCCATTAATATATATCCTATTATTTCTGCAGATATTTCAAATCTTAAAATTGCTGATAAAAAAGCTATAAATATTATTAATATTACTAGTATTTTTAAACAAATTGAATCACTTTTTCTTAAATTTGTAATTGCCATTTCATCATTAACTTCTTTTTTATATTTTGACATACGAATAGACTGTGCAATAAAAAAGAAGAAAGCCAATATTCCAATTGTATTTTGTATAGTTACATAATAACCTTTCCAATCATTTCTTGCCCAACACCAGTAATAAATTGCAATTAAAATAGCAATAATAATATGTGATGATAGAATTTCTTTCAATGTCACTTTATTTTTCATAATATTCCTCCTTGGTGTGATATATTTCTCACATCGCTAATAATTATATCATTAAAAAAAATACTATGTCAACATAAAATGTTAGAAATATTTAACATTTTATACTGGCAAGTAATTAATTTTTATTACACTATCAAATAACTATTTATATAATCTTAAAACTTGGTATTGATAAGCTTCATCTTTTTCCGTATAGCCAATTGAAATACCTTTTCCATTATTTGCTATTTTACTAGAGTTGGATTTTGTTTTTGCCTCTTCTAATAATTTATCTATTTCTTCGTCAGTTATTTGACTATTGTTTGCTTTTATCAAATATTTAACATATGAGATTGCATCACTTTCATATTTACTATTTTTATCTACATATAAAAGCATGTAATTTACTATTTCAGTTGATTTATCTTCTTTAAAATTTTCTGGGACAACTACTAAATAAATTCCTTCAATTAATCCATACCAATACTCATTATTATTTTCAGTTAAATAATCTGTTGATGCTGGATTTAAAGAACTATTATCAACAACTTCTGTATTAAATTTTGCGACTAAAACATCGACCGTTTCTTTTTCAACCCAACCGTATTTTTTTTGAGAATCTTGTAAATCTTTTTTTGCTTCTTCTACTTTAGATTTTCCACACCCAGTCAAACAAAAAACTATAGTCCCACATATTAAAGTAATTAAAACTTTTTTCATAATTATTTCTCCAATTTATCATTATTTTTTCTAGTATTATTGTATAAAATATTAATTGCTATATATGTTATACCATATAAAATGGTTGTTAATATTATTAATTTTAAATTTATATTCTTAGTAAATAAGTACAATGCTAAAGTATATACAATTCCAAAAACTATTGTACTAATTAAATATTTTATCCAATTTTTCATTTTTGTCCTTATAAATAATATTATTTTATAATTGTTATATAATCATCTTTTCTAGGTTTAGCTTCTTTAAATTCTTCTTCTGGATATCCTAAAATACAATGTCCTATTCCAACATAGTTTTCTCCTACATTCCATTCTTTTAATAGTTCTTTTCCTTCTTCTGTTTCAAATTCTTCTTTTGCTCTATGAATCCAACAAGAACCTATTTTTAAACTATGTGCTGCATTCATTAAATTTCCTAAAACTAAACTTCCATCTTCTACATATGTATTTTTTGTTTTGTCTGCAAAAACTACTATTACAGTTGGTGCTGAATAGAAAGGATCTATATCTCTTCCCATAATTTTTGCATTTAATTTTGATAGTTTTTGTATTGCCTCTTTGTTTTGTAATACTATCATTTTTGGAGATTGCATACCCATTCCTGTTGGTGCATATTCTCCTGCAGTTAAAATTTCATTTAATTCACTATCTTTTATTTGTTCGTTTTTGTATTTTCTACAACTTCTTCTTTCTATTAAATTTTTTATTGTTTCGTTCATAAATCTTTCCTCCTTTAATTTTTTACATTTCGATAATAGTTTCTTTATGTCTTGAGTAAGGTAAAACTCTATCTATAATATCATCCATTTTAATTTTCATATAACCTGTTGTTGTTCCATCACTACAACCATAATACTCTTCTTTTAAAACATCTTTATCAATTATAATTTTAACTTTGTTGTTTATATCTATTAACGAACTAAATATTGTAGCAGCGCCTATTTTTGTACCTAACAAATCATTCATTAATGATTCATCTGCAAATGATACTCTTGCAATATTTAACTCACTACTAAATTTTTTTGAATCGAATCTTTTATTACCACATGTTATAAATAAATAGAAATTTGTTTTTTGTCTATTACATAAAAATAAAGTTTTAACCATTCTCATATTTAATTTTTTATCTATTTCTATACAATCCTCCATTGTGATTGCTTCATCTGTTTCTACTCTTTCAAAATTTATAGATAATTTTTCTAAAGTTTCATATACCTTTTGTTGTAATTCATTTTTAAATTTCTTTGGAGAATTTGTATAAATATCACTTACATAAAACATATTGTTACCTCATTTCCATATTTATTTTATCATATTTTGTTATTGAA
This sequence comes from uncultured Bacilli bacterium, assembly GCA_934101235.1. Taxonomy (GTDB): domain Bacteria; phylum Bacillota_I; class Bacilli_A; order RF39; family UBA660; genus UMGS1124. The sequence goes on from CAKORH010000104.1 coordinate 3,361, forward strand.
ATTATCAAGTTTAATATTTAATTTTACTAAATTAGAGCATATAATTGGCATTTTATTTTTCACATAATCTAATTATGTTTTTAATAGTATTTACTGTTCTAATCGTAATCATATCTTTAATAGATGTACTTGCCGTTTTTTTCCACCAATTTGATTTTTGATATCTTTTTAAGTCATAAGACCAATAAATTATATTTTTATATTCTTTTATAATATCTATATCATTAGTTTTTGAACCTATTTCATGGATAACATCATTAGATTTTAAAGGGTCCATTATAAATATTATATTGTTATATGTTTCTTTATTTTCTACTAAACTAAATTCTGGTAAGTTATTACATATATCTTTTAGTTCGTCATAAGTAATTACATAAATTGGAATATCTAAATTAAACTTTTCTTTTATTATTGTATGTATATTAGAACTTATAAAATTTTTATCTTTATTAGATTCTAAGATTATGTTACCACTATTTAGATACGTTATAACATTTTTATAATTAGTTGATTCTAATTCACGTTTTAGATCAGACATAGATATTTTATTTTTACCACTTATATTTATTCCTCTTAATAATACGATATATTTCATATTTCACCTCATTTTCTATTAGTTGAATTATTAATTTTTACTTTTTTATATTAATAATATATATATATCTTAATATTTTAAATCTCAATAAAATTATAACACGTATAATACTGAGTAGTAAATTAATTAGGTTTGATAAGTTTGAATCTTTTGATATTTACATTATAATATTTATA
>CAKORH010000105.1 GCA_934101235.1 uncultured Bacilli bacterium
ATGCGGAAGGTAATGAATTACATTTAGAAGATATATTAGGTACTGATGAAGATATAGTTTATAAAGAATTTGAAAATAAAGTAGATAAAAGAGCTTTAGAATTAGAATTAAATTCTTTAAATAATAGAGAAAGATTAATTATGAAATTAAGGTATGGATTAAATAATACTGAAGAGTATACTCAAAAAGAAGTAGCAAGTATGTTAGGTATAAGTCAATCTTATATATCTAGAATAGAGAAGAAAGTTATTAAGAAGTTAAAGAATACCATGAAGGTTGCGTAAAATATTTGTAAATGTTGTTGAATATGATTATTTAACATGTTAATATTAAATTGGTGGTAGTAATGAAGAATTTTAAAATATATAAATTATTTTTTGTTTATTCTTTATTACACTTGAACTAGATACTTTTTTAGTACCTAGTTTTTATTTTATAGTTAGGAGTATTTATGGAAAAAAAAGAATTAGAAGAAATGAAAAAAATAGTGATGGAAGTAATAAAAGACAATCCTCAAATTCTAGAAAGTGAAACTAAGAAATATATTGATAAACTTAGAATGGAAAAATTAAGATTAATGGTTTTTGAAAGTGCTAAAGAGTTTGGTAATAAAGTTAATGAACATTTAGTTAAATTATATGGTATGAATCCTAATGAATATTCATTTATTTTACCTATTAAAGAAAGTTGGTTTAGTGATGGTAATTTAAAAGTTGAAGTACTTAATACTGCTAGAGGAAAGTGTATTTATACTTTAACTGATGTTGGTAATTATTCTGTTAGTTATACTATGCATCAGATGACTAATCATGCTAGTCCTAATGATTTATTTATACAGTTGAAAAATGGTATAGGTGCATGTAATGGACATGCTAAAGAAATAAATGTTATTATGCCTCTTTTATATAATAGTAGACAACATAGAAGAAATACTAGAGAACCTTTAGCGTGTGGAGAGGCATTACATGAACTTGAAGATAATAAGAAATTACAAAGAATTATAACTTTTGATGCTCATGATCAAGGAGTAGAACATTCATTACATCATACTGAATTTGATAATTTTTTACCTTCTAATGTAATACTTAATAATTTAATTAATGATGTAGATATAGATGATTTATTAGTTATTACTACAGTTGCTCCTGATAATGGTGCTAACGGTAGACGTAATATTTATTTAAATTCTTTAAATGCTTGGTGTGTAAGTATGGAAGCTGGTAGTTTTTATAAACAAAGAGATTACAACAAAGTAGTGAATGGTAAAAATCCTATTATAAGTCATGATTATTGTGGAAATAATGATTTAAAAGGAAAAACTGCTATTGTTACTGATGATATGATTGCTAGTGGTAGTAGTATGTTTGATGTAATGAAAGAATTAAAAAAACGTGGAATAAATAAAATATATATAATTGCTACTTTTGCGTTATTTACTGAAGGTATAGATAAATTTAGAGAATATTATAAAAATGGAATGTTTGATGGAATATATACTACTAATTTATCTTATATACCCGAAGAATATAAGAATGAAGAATGGTTAAAAGTTTGTGATTGTTCAGAGATGGTAGCCAATATTATTTATAATACACATAATGAATTATCTATAGAAAAATTATTAAGAGATAAATCAGAGCCACAAAGATTATTAGAAAAGAAATACAATTTAAAATATGGAGATAAAAGATAAATTAAAAAATTTGTCTTTTTTTAGTGTATATATTTTTTAAAAAGTATTTAAATATTTTATTTTATTTGTTATAATTAGATATGAAAAGTAGGTGAATTATGAAAAAATTTCTACTTATAATAGTTATATTATTATTTAGTACAGGGTGTACTAATATAAATAAAGAAGATTATAAAGATATAATAAATAATAGAATTAAAGAAAATAGTAATAATAAAATATATAATACTTATCATAATGGATATAAATATTATTTACCTAAATATATGAGTATTAAAGATAGTAAAGATTATAATGAAAAAATAAATAGTGATGATTATACTTATTATTTATATGTAGATGTTATTAGTTTTTATGAAAATAAAAATAATAATTATAATACTGAAGGTAATTATATTAATTATAAATTTAATTATAATAAGAATAATGGTTATTTAGTAGTTGATAAGATTAATGATAAATACTTAGTTGCAATTATGTATAATTATGCTAAAATAGAAGTGAAAGTAGAAGAAAATGATTTAAATAACGCTATTAATAATTCAATTATTATTTTATCTACTATTAAATATGATAAAGATATAATAGATAATTTAATTGGAGATAATAAAATTAATAGTAATGAAGAAAGTTTAAATATATTTGATAAGGCAACAAATAAGAGTGATTTCTTAGATATTGTTGAGGAATATGATAATTACGATGGAAAAGAAAATGATATTCCTGATTATGATGTTGTTAATTAGAGAGGAAGATTTTAGTGGGTTTATTAGATAAGGTTAAGGGAATACTTTTTGATGAAGAAGAAGTAGAAATACCTGAAATAAAAAAAGAAACACATAAAGAAGTAAAAAAAGTTAATGTGGTAGAAGAAAATCCTATTAAAGAAATAAAAATACCTAAAGATGATTTTAGTGATAAAGATAATTATAAGAGTGAATCAACTTTTACATTTCCAATAGATTTTGATGATGAAGAAGATGAAGAACCAGTAAATATTGTACGTGAGAAACCAAAACCTAGAGTAGAAGCTGTACGAGAAACTAGAAAAAATGAAACTAGAAATTATAGTGATTTCTTAAATAAAAAGGAAGAAAAGAAAAAATTTAAACCAACTCCAATAATATCTCCAGTATATGGTGTTTTAGATCAAAATTATAAAAAAGAAGATGTTGTAGTTAAAAAAGATATATTAAGAAAACCTAATGAACTTACTATTGAAGAAGTAAGAAAGAGGGCTTTTGGTTCATTAGAAGATGAGCTAGAACAAAATTTAACTAGTGAATCTGAAAATGTTGTTAAAATAAAAGAAAAATTAGAGGCTAAAAGAGAAACTATTATAGAACCTAAAAAAGATGTAGTAGTAGAAAAACCTGTTGATAAAAAGAAAACTATAGGAGAATTAATTGAAGAAGATTCTATTAAGTTAGATATACCAGAAGAAGTAAGTATAATAGATGATAATGATGAATATAATAATAACGTTGATGAAATAATAGAACCTAAAAATTCTATTGATGATTTATTAGAACGTGAAGATAATAGTATAAAAAAAGAAGAAATTGCTAAAGAAAATGATGAAGATGAAATTGATGACGATGAGGCTGATTTATTTAGTCTAATTGATTCAATGTATGAAGAAAAAGGAGAGTAAATATGACAGGAATGGAAATATTACCAATAATTTTATATATTTTGGGTATAATACTTTTAGTAGTATTAATAATTTTAGGAATTAAAATGATTTTATTTATTGATAAAGCAGATAAGTTAGTTACAGATGTTCAAGATAAAGTAAGTTCATTTGATTCAATATTTAGAGTAATGGATTTTGCAAGTGAAAAGTTAACTATTGGTGTTACGAGTGTTATAGATTCATTTGCAAAATTAATAAAAAAATTATTTAAGAAGAGAAAGGAAGAAGAGGAATATTATGAGTAAAAATTTAGGAAAAGTTATTGCAGGAGTTGGAATTGGAGTAGGATTAGGAATGTTATTTGCTCCAGAAAAAGGAGAAGTAACTAGAAAGAAATTAAAAAATAAGTTAGATGAAATGTTAGAAAGCATTAAAAATATTGATGCTAAAGATGTTAAAAAATCTATTGAAAAACAAATTAAAGAAATAAAAAAAGAATTAGAAGATTTAGATAAAGAAAAAGCATTAAAAATTGCTAAAGAAAAAGGAAAAGCAATTGTTAAAAAAAGTGAAGATCTTTATAAATTAGCAGTAGCAAAAGGAACTCCAATAATGGAAAAAGCTGCTGATGAAGTTAGAACAACTGCAGTAGAAGTATTAAAATCTATTACTGAAAAATTAGAAAACAAAGAAAAATAATCATTAATTTGATTATTTTTTATTTTTTCAAAAATGTAACAAATTTCTTAATATTTTAATGCATTATAATGTCTCGAACATTAAATTTGTTTGCCTTCCTTC
>CAKORH010000106.1 GCA_934101235.1 uncultured Bacilli bacterium
ATGGATATAAACAAGTGGGTAGTTATAACATAAATGATTATATAAATAGTGCTGCAGATACAACTGGAAATGCAAGAACAAAATTAAATGAATGGTTAGAAAGAAAAATAACAAGTGAGAGTAATTTAGCGTTATTAAAAAGTGATACTTGGTGTATAAATGATTTAACAAATGTATATGATGATATATCTGGTGATACTGTAATAGGAAAATTAAATGATGTAATTGGTAAATCAGAATTTAATTTTATAGCTGGTAATAAATATAATGCAACTTACACTCCATCATATAAGTGTGAAATTACGGGAGTAGATGGTGAAACAGATGTAAGTAAAATAGGAATTCTAACATTTGATGAAGTAGTTTATGCAGGTGGTGGACAAGAAATGAATTCAAACTATTATTTAAATAATAATTCAACTACTAAATGGTGGTGGACATTATCTCCTAGTGGTTTAAATAAAAACTCGTCATATATTTCTTCCTTTTATGTTGGTGAGGATGGTTTCATAGGAGATTATAATATAAATGGTGAATTGTATATAAGACCAGTTATAACTCTTAAATCAAATACAAAAATAGTAAGTGGAGATGGAACAATAGGGAATCCATATAAAGTTTCTTGATATATTAAGTAATGATATTTTATATTGTTACTTATTTTTATTTTTTATTAAATTATGTTTTATTGTGTTTTTTTAAAAAGTATGATAATATTTTTATGATAGGTGATAGTATGAAAGATAAGTCAAATAAAAATAGCATAATTGTTTTAACTGTATTATTAGTCGTAATATTATTTGTTTTGGTAATTGGTGCTACATTTGCTTATTTTTCAGTTAATTTAAAATATATTAAAAATGTAGAAAATGTTCAAGTAAAAGCTAATACAGTAGTTGTTGAATTTACTTCTACAAATATAATAAATTATACAAATGTTATGCCAGGTAGACCTACTTGGAATGCTGGTGAAAAAGCAACTAATAAGTTATCATTTATGGTTACTACACCAACTGATGCTGCATATAAAGTTCCTTATCAAGTTTATTTAAATATTACTAATAATTCTTTTATTACAGATAATGTTGTGTTTTATTTACGTCCAAATGTTTGCAGTAGAAATGATAAGACAGGAAGTCTGAATGGTAAATTAGTAACTGAAAAAACTTTGAATTATGATAATTATGATGGTATGAATGTTGTTCTTGGTGTTATTCCTGCAGGGTTTACTGGAAAATTAAAAGTATATGATGGGTCTGTAGTTGGAAGTTTAGGATGTCAAGATAAGTGGGATTTTGAAATATGGTTAAACGAAATAGGGGTTGTACAAAACGAGGATCAAGCTAAAAATATTGAAGCTAAAATTGAAATAGAAACTGGATTACCATATCCAATGGATTATATTAATTAATAAATGGAGAAATATATATGAAAAAAATGAATAAAAGGGAGAAAATTAAATTAATAAGACAAAAAATTAATAAAGCAATGAAACTTTTATCATATGCTATTATTGTTGTGTTGATTTTTTTAGGATTGTTTTTTTCATATTATTTTGTTTCTTTGAAACTATATGAAAAAAATCCAACAACTAAATTACCAAAATTTGGTTTATATACAATTATTAGTCCAAGTATGGAACCAAAGATAAAAGTATATGATGTAGTGGTAGATTTAAATTTATTTGATCATAATAATATAAAAAAAGGTGATGTAATAACATTTATATCAAATAGTAATATTTCAAAGGGGTTAACTGTAACTCATAGAGTAGTAGATATAAATGTTAATCCAGATGGTACTAAATCATATACTACTAAGGGTGATAATAATTTAAAAACTGATGGTGCTACTGTAAACTCTAATGATGTTTTAGGTAAAGTTCTTTTTAAAATACCTCAATTAGGGCGTGTTCAATTTTTAATTGCTAATAAATTTGGTTGGATAATGGCTATTTTATTACCTGCGTTGTGTGTAATAATTTATGATTTTATAAAATTATTTAGATTATTAGCTTTTAATAATAAGTTTATGAGATTTAGTAAATATAATAAGAAAATTGATTCTGTTATTGATGTTGATGATTTAAATTTGTTAAAATCAGGTATGAATATTGCTAAAAGAGTTAATAAAAAGAAATGATTACTAATTTGCATTGGTAATTTTTTTTTGATATAAGATTTAATGTGATAATATGAAGAGATTAAATATACAGATTTTTATAATTATTATTGGTATTTTGATGTGTATAGCTGGAGTACGTGGAGTAAAAAAATATTTCTATGATACATATAAATATGATAAAGAAGAAACTATAGTTATTAATAATTTAACTGATAATATGTATGTAGCAAATTATATAGATGAAGATGAGGTTATTTCAGAAGAAAATTTAAAGATTGAACCAATGACAACATCTGCTTTAACTACTCAAATACAAACTACTACTATAAAACCATATGAAAATAATAGTAATATAGTTTCTAATATACCAACATATAGTGATACTGGAGAAATAATATATGATAATTTAACATTAACTGAATTAGTAGATAAACTTAATAGAAATTTAAATTCTACTTTAAGTAATACTGGTTATTATTTTGCTAATTATTATATAAAGACTGGATTAGATCCATATTTATCTGTCGCTATTGTTTTATTAGAGACTGGATGTAAGTGGAGTTGCAGTGCTTTAGTACAAAAGTGTAATAATATTGGTGGTCTTAGAGGTGGAGATTGCAGTGGTGGTTTTAAATCATTTAATACTTTAGAAGAAGGAATAGATGGATATTTAGATATTTTATATAATAACTACTATTCACAAGGATTAACTACGGCTGAGTTAATGAATTCAAAATATGCTTCAAGTACTGAATGGAGTGTAAAGGTAAATAAATATATAGAACAAATAAAAGCAAGTTAATTTGCTTTTTTTTAAATGATATGGTATTATGTATCATTGAAATGAGGGGATTTTGTTGGAAAATGGAAAAAAAGCAGCTGATATGTTAGATTTAAATTCAATAAATAACATATCAAAAAGCGAATATAATTTAAAATTAGATGCTATTTATTTAAATGAATTAGTAAAAATATTAAATAGTAATAAAAGTGATTTTTTTAAGATTTTAGAAATGGTAAAAATATATGATAATTGTTCAAGATTTAAAAGAGTATATTCAGCATATTTTAAAAAGAATGCAATAATACCAGATTATTTAGAATGTAATAAAAATGAATATTATTTAATTTGTGATTTTTATGAAAAGATGGAAAAAAATGGAAGTTTAGTTAGAGCTAAATATTTGTCAGTTTTATTACCATTTATTGCTGATTATAAATTTTCGAAGAAAGTTATTGATGATTATATAGCTAGTGATGAAAGTTATAAAATAGATGAATTTTGTAAAAAATATAGTTTAGAGTATGAGGATTTTGAAAATATTATTAGTTCAGTAAGTGTTTTGGATAATAAAACTTATAAAATGTTTTTAGAAAAAGAACAAAAAAATAAGGAATTAAATTATTCAATTATTTGTAATAACATTAGAGATTTAAGTTTTGGTATAAAAAATGGATTTTTACCTAATGGAGATAATTTTGATATTTTAGTATTTTTAAGAAAAATGCCTTTTAGATATAGAAGTTATAGAATTTTATTACAATTTATGAAAGAAAATGTTTCAGAATGTTATGATGTTGTACGTAATTATATGCTTCAATATGGATTATTAAATGACATAAAGAGATCTAATATTAATAAGGGTTTTGTTTTTAATGGAAACTATAAAATAAATGATAGATTAATTACAAGTGATGAACAAAAGTTAATTTACAATTATATTATTGCAAATGATTTACCAACGTATAGAATTACTTTTAATATTGTAAGAGATATGTATATTAATGGTGAAATAAATTTAGATAGTAATGTAAAAAAAGCAAAAACTATTAATAATTAGTTGAAAATATTATTTAGTATGATATAATGATTTTGTTAACGAAGAAAGGATTTACGACCCTGGAGTTAAAACGTAATATCGCGTTAAGATAGTTAGAGTATGATACATTCATAGAATTAAGG
>CAKORH010000107.1 GCA_934101235.1 uncultured Bacilli bacterium
AACTGAAAATGAAATCAAAAGATGGTAAATATTATAATACAGATACATTAGATACCAAAGGGATATTTAGACTTATCGAGTCAGTTCCTAGCCCTAAGGCAGAAGTGTTTTGTATAAAATGACATTGAATAAAAATATACAAGATATACTTTATTTTAAAGGAATTATTGATTTTAATAAAGATTATGTAAAACTAGATATAACAGATAAAAAAGATAATCAAAGTAATTGGAATGTTATAATATCGGTTTTGAAATAATTGAATTGTCGTGTTCTTATAATCATATAATTCAGTAAATAAGTATGATTCTAATAGTAAAAATATTAATTTTGATTAGTTGCAACATAAGGTATGTTTAATTACATATCTTTTTTTGTTGTGTAAAAAAGAAAGGAGAAATGATATATGGAATTAAATTATGCAATATTTAGAAGTGAAACTATTATTTAATATCTTTCAGTATGACTTTAATAATGAAGAAATAAACAATAAAATCAATCAGGAACTAAATGCATATGACTATTGTTATTCATTAAATATATTATAAAAAAGTTAAAGTAATTTTTTTGTTAAAAATATCATTTTTTGTGGTATAATAACAACTAATTGATTGGGGGATTAATTATGAAAAGTGACATTAATTTAAATCTATATAAAATATTTTACGAGGTTGCTTTAAGTGAAAGTATATCTGATGCTTCTAAAAAATTATTTATTACACAATCTGCAGTAAGTAAAGCTATAAAAAAACTAGAAGAAGACTTAAATACAAACTTATTTTATAGAAACTCTAAAGGGGTTAAATTAACTGAAAAAGGTGAAGAACTTCTTTTTTATGTTGAAGAAGCATTTAATAATTTAGTTACAGCTGAAAGAACAATGACAGAAAGTAAAACTTTAAATAAAGGTAAAATATCAATAGGAGTTCCTTCACAAATAGGTTCGTTTTATATATTTGAAGATATTACTAATTTTCATAAAAAGTATCCTAATATCGAAATAACAATAATAAGTAAAACAACAACACAATTACTAAAGTTGTTAGAACGACATGAAATAGATTTTATAATTGATACATCTCCAATTAACACTAAAATTGATAATATTATAATTCAACCATTAATTGAGGTAAAGAATTGCTTTGTTGCGAAATCTGATACTTCAATTGATATTGATAAAATTAAAACAATTAAAGATTTAGCTAATTATCCTTTAGTTTTGCCAATTAAAGGAACTGACAATAGAAAACAATTAGATAAAGTTTTTGAAAAGAATAATGTAGAATTAAATAATGTTACAAATATTCACACAAGTGAAATGATTGCTGGATCTATAAAAAAAGATTTAGGTATAGGGTACATTATATATGATGTGATAAAAGATAATATAGAAAATGGAGAATTTAAAATTATTGATATAAAAGAAAAATTACCAAAGATTACGATCAATTTAGTATACATTGAAAAATATTTAACAATAGCACCTAAGTTTTTTATAGAAAACTATTTAAAAATTAATATTAATTAAGTATGAATTTATTTCATATCACTTATGAAAAAACGAGAGGTTCTAACTACCATTTTTAATGTTATAATTACAAACGAGGGAGGAAAATATGGAAAGTGTAAAAACAACTGATTTAGCAATATTAGCAAAATCATTTTACTTATTAGGGGATACACTTGATTATTGTTATGATTGCAAATATTGTAGATTAAACGGAGAAAAATGCGAAGAAAAACACTATAACATTTTACCTAGAGAAATTAATCCTAATTTTACAAATATACCTGTTGCAGTAAATTTATTTTATGGTGATCCTTTATTACAAATAGATAATACTATAAATTATTTAAGAAGATTAGAAAGTGCTAAACACAAGGGCCCTGTAATCATTATTACTAAAGGGGATTTTTCAAAATTTCCGGATGTAGCATTTGATTTAGATTTACATATTGCCTTTTCTACTTTTGGTGTTGATTCACATTTGGATGGAAATACTATGGAACGATTTGAAAATAATTTAAAGGAAACTAAAAAAAGAAAAAATAATTACAAATATTCAATAGAATATAGACCAATTATTTATAATGTTAATGACAGTGCGGAAGCGTTTGAGAGAGTATTTAGTTTAGCAAAACAATATAATTTAGCAATTGGCTATTCAGGATTACAAGGAAAACCTGAGAGTGTAAAAATCTGGCAAGAACAAGGAATAGATTTACAACCATACCCAGGATTTAAATTTGGTCATAAAAAAATAATTGATGCAAAAATAATGGAATTATTTGAAAAGATGGCGCAAAGTTATAATATACCTGTATTTAGAAAAACATCTTGTTTGTTTTCTTATGTACACGATTTGCCTCGAGATTATAATGCACATTATTATAGACCATCTGAATTAGGATGCAATAATTGTGTTATGCAAGAAAAGTGTAAAGAATTTAAATCTAGTTTGCCACTTGAGAATGATTTGCATGATATCATACCTTTTGAGTATGAAATAATAAATAAGAAAGAACATGTATGCATATTAAAACAAAAAGGTATTTGTGAATTTCCTACAGAAGATTGTGCTCATATTAGCGGAAATATTATACATATTCCACAAATGCTTACAACATCTGATGTTAGGATTATTAAATGGTTGACAGGATATACTGTAGATGCTAATTTTTATGAATCTCCTAAAATTAGTGAAGCTTGGGTTAAAGATAAATCGTTGATTTTGAGGAAGAAATAATGAAAATAGGATTAGATATTGATGGAATAATATTAGATTTTGAAAGAACTATGCGATCATATGCAGAATTATATGATTTGTTAATATTGAGAAAAGATGGAGTAAAAGATTCAAATCAATTTGATTATTTAAAAAGATATGCTTGGACCGACGAAGAAAAGAAAACATTTATTGATAACTATTTAGTATATGCAACAATAAACTCAACTCCACTAATTCCATTGGTTGAAGAAATGCTAGAGTTATTTCAGTTAGAAGGTTATGAATATTTATTTATAACTGCAAGGGGAACCATAAAAAAAGAAACTAAAGAAGCTGTAATTCAAGTATTCCAAAAAAATAATATTCCAACTGACAATATATATTGGGGTATTAAAGATAAGGTATCTAAATGTAGAGAACTAGGAATTGATTTAATGATTGATGATAACCCATCTGCTTGTAAACTATTAAGTGGCAATAAAATTAAAACTTTATATTTTAGAGATAAAGATAATGAATTAATTAAAAATAATGAGTTTTTAACAGAAGTATCAAATGTTGGAGAAATATGTAGATATATTTTGACTTTAAATGGTTTTAAAAACTCACAGGAAACATATGAAAAAGTATTATTAAAAAACAGAAAGAAGTGATTTGATATGAATAAAGAATATAATGAAGTTAAAAAATTTCAACAGGCTTTTGGGCATCCATATTCGGAAACACCTATTACATTACCACTTGAAAGAGCTAAAAAAAGATATGCTTGGATGCTAGAAGAAATAAACGAATTTTTAGAAGCATCTGAAAAACAAGATATAGTAGAACAAGCAGATGCTATGATAGATACAATATATTTTGCATTAGGTACTTTAGTAGAAATGGGAATTGAACCAGATGAATTATTCTATATAGTGCAAAATGCTAATATGAGTAAATTATGGCCTGATGGCAAGCCACATTATAATGAGATGGGAAAAGTTATCAAACCTCAAGGATGGGAAGATCCTCATAAAAAGTTAGAATTAACTATTCAAAATATGAAAAGAAGATAATTAATAGCAAAAATCCAAAGAGAAATTGAATAATTAATGGATTTTCGCAAAAGACTATCTTTAAGACAAGATAGTAACACACTACCAAGTCGGCATAATGCCAACTAGGAATGTGTGCCAAAGGAGATCCTTTGGAAACCCCATAAGCACCAATACTACAAACTATCGTAAAAAGTATTGGTGCCTTTTTTATTTTGTCTTACAACTTCATAAAAAAGAAAAAAGTCTACTACTTTCATTGCTA
>CAKORH010000108.1 GCA_934101235.1 uncultured Bacilli bacterium
CTTTTTTCATTAGTATTACCTTGTATTCTAGTTAAAAAGTATGCATATGTTAATCCTATTAATGCTAAAAGTACTATTGTTATTCCAGTAATACTAACTATTATCTTTTGTTTTTTATTCATATTCTACCTCTTTCCTTCTAATTTTATATTACACATATAATTTATTTGCATAAGATTAAGGGAAGATGAAATACAAAAAAATTATATAATTATTAACCCCCCGAACGAACAATTGTTCGAGAGAGAATTAGGTTATATAATTTTGTGCTTTTATAAAATATTTTTTTAATTGCGAATTATTTTGTACAAAATAATTCTTATCTTGAGTAGCTTTCTACTCTATTTACATTATACAAAAGTATTTTATTATTTACAATACTTAAATTTTGTTTTATACTTAATTTAGTAGAACATCTAATTGATGGCTACCGTTTTTTTGGTAAGTGCTAATTAAATAATTAGCACTATTTTTATGACCAAAACCCTCTATAATCTTTGTAGAAGAATGTATAGAAAGATGATTATCATTATGATAATCAAACGGTCTAAAAACCTTATAATGAAAGTTTTTACCTTCAAACTAAGTACCTCCTAACTATTTAAAATAGAAGGTAGCCAACAAATTAAATGTTCGAGTAGTTATAATACTCATATATTTTATAATTACAATAGTTTCGACAAAACATTACAAAAAAAGATATTACATAAAATATCTTTATCATTAAATCATATTAATCATAATAAGTACACTTATAAAATTATTTAAAAAATGTAATCCTATAGTTGTAAATATATTGTTACTCTTTTCATAAACATATGCAAAAAATATTCCCATAGTAACATAAGATATTGATTGTATTATACCTAATTCTAAACTTATACCTTCACTTAAAGGAAATATATGTAATAAGCCAAATAATAAACCACTACTTATAATAAACAAATATTTCTTTCCAATCATCTTTTTCATACCCATTCTAAATAATACTTCTTCATAGAAAGGACCAATTAAAGAACAAGTAATAGTCATAAGAATAGGACTTATTTTAATAAAATCTTCTATTGTATTTTGATTAACACTATTTATTGCATCAACTTCATATCCAAAACTCATTAATATTAATACAGATATTATACTAATAACATATTTAACTATTATAAAAATAATAAACATTTTAACAATATAAGATATATTTTTACCTAAATCACTCTTAAATAATTTAAAATCTTCTTTAATTTCTTTATAATAAAGTGATAATAAAATTATAAACATAATAATAGAAATAACTACTTCTATTATTAATAAATTTTTATCATTTAAAGTACTCATATTTACATTAAATAAACTTAATATAAAACGAGTAATAATTCCTATAGAAAAGAAACTAACTAACCCAATCACCAACTTAATTGCATATACTAATTTATCTTTCATATTACCACCCCAAATAATTAATAACTACTCCACTTAATATCAAATAAAATGAATACAAAAATATAGTAAACCATATACTATTTTCTCTTCTATACAAGAATGCAAAAATAGCAAATAATAAAAACATATTTAATGAATTAATTATTATAAAACCTAAAGTACCACTTAAAGATAAAGCATGAATTATACTAGCTAGTAAACCAGTAAATACTATAAAAGTATCATTACGTTTGAAAAACTTATCTGTACTTAAAATAATAACACTACAATATAAATAAGGAACTATAAAATAATCTATTATTATTTTAACTACTAAATCAAAAGTTAATGTCTTATTAAAAATATTATAAAAATCACTACCTAATACTTTAACATTAAAAATATCTCCTAAATAATTAATAATATATCTATTTAAATACATAATAATGGTTAATACAATAACAAATACTATTAACATTAAAATACTCTTAAATATATTATTCTTACTTCTACTACGTCTAAAATCTTTTTTATATATTAAATATACTAAAAAACACATAATAAGTTTAATACCTATATTTATTATAGTTCTTATAGTATTACTAAAATTATTTATATTAATATTTAATAATCCTAAAACTTTATAAAAAAAGCTTTCAAAATAAACTAATAAAATAATTGATAATATAATACCTATTATTCCTGATATTTTCTTATTCATAATTAACCACCTTGTATTTTAATAATATAATTTTTTTATATTTTTGTAAATACAATTAAGGTTTTTTTATTATATAAATTTTTTTATTCTTATAAAAACAATAAAATATATTATTAATATCTATATTTTTTTTACTTATTTTATCTATTAACCATTTTTTATCTTTGTTCATATTTTCTAATGTAACATCTTGTATTATACCTTCTAATATTAATGGCATAGGATAATCACTTTTAGTTTTTAAAAAATTATATTTAAATATACTTAATTTACCATTAGGTTCTAAAAAAGCATATTCTACATCACTAATTGATTTAATACTTTTTTGTCTTAATTCTAATAATAAATCATCCATAGAATATCTTTGTTTAATAAGTTCTTTAAAATTTAATTTACCATTTATTATAATTAAACTAGGTTTTCCACTCATTATTAAATTAAATTTACGGCTTTTTAAAGATATTCTAGCAAGTATTCTTTCTAAAACTACTAAAACTACAATAGGTAGTATAGTTAAATATATAGGATCTTTAATATTTTCTATACTTATTGCAATTAATTCTGCCATTAAGATAGAAACTATTAAATCAGTTACTTCTAGTTGACTTAATTCTTTTTTTCCCATAATTCTATATGCAAGTACAACAAAAAAATAAAAGAAAATAGTTCTAAACAAAGCACTAAATAAATCCATAAAATCACCATTATTATTATGGTATTAAATATTATTTTTTAATCAAAAAAGCAAATATATAATTTTATATTTACTGTAGCTTAATAATTCAATACTAAAATAAATTTTTTTCATTCATTTTTTCTACCACATATAGGACAATAATTACTATCAACCATATGTCCACAATTTGGACAATTATTCATAAAATACTCCTTTTCTATCCTATATTTGATTATAACATATATTTATCTTAATTTTTTATTTTTAAAAAAAATAAAGAATTAGTATTCTAATCCTTATAATTTTCTAAATAATTTTTTAATTTTTCTGCTATATTTAATGGAACTATACTACTAAGTTCTTCAACACTAGCTTCACTTATTTTTTTAACACTACCAAACTTTTTGATTAATTCTTTACGTCTTTTATCTCCTATTCCTTCAATATTATCTAATACACTAGAAATTGATCCTTTACTTCTTATTGTTCTATGATAATTAATAGTATATCTATGAACTTCATCTTGTATTCTTGTTAAATAGTGAAATAAATTACTTGTTTTATCTATATCATATATATTTAATGTATCTCCATCCATTAAATCATTAGTTCTATGTTTGTCATTTTTTACTAAACCACATACTTTAATATTTAAATGTAACTCATTTAATGTATCAATACATGCATGAATTTGACTTTTTCCACCATCTACTAATATTAAATCTGGTAGCTCACTTTTTTCTATTAAGCATCTATAATATCTTCTATATATAACTTCTTTCATTGTATTATAGTCATCATTTT
The DNA here is from genome assembly GCA_934101235.1 of uncultured Bacilli bacterium. Lineage (GTDB taxonomy): Bacteria > Bacillota_I > Bacilli_A > RF39 > UBA660 > UMGS1124. The sequence goes on from CAKORH010000108.1 coordinate 3,618, forward strand.
TATCTACAGTGATTTTATATTTTCTATAATCTTTTTTACTTGGAATACCATCTTTAAAAACTACCATACCTGATACATTAAATGTACCAAATATATTGGAGTTATCAAATATATCTATCCTATATATGTTTATACCTAGTAATTTACTTAATTCTTTATTTGAACCACTAGTTTTTAATGCTTCACTTTTAAGCATTGTAAGTTTATTTTCTAAATTTAATTTAGCATTCTTATATGATAAATCAAGTAATTTTTTCTTATTACCTTTAGTACTAGTTACAAATTTGATATTTAACATATTTGATAATAAATTAATATCTATATCACTATTTATTAATACTTCTTTAGGTATTTCATGTTTATTATAATATAGTGCTATATAATATTCTAATTCACTTATATAA
>CAKORH010000109.1 GCA_934101235.1 uncultured Bacilli bacterium
TTCCCAAAATTCATAATTATTCATCTTTTATTCTCCTTAAAATCTTATTTCTATTTATAATATCTTCACTAGATATATTATTACTTTTAATATTATTTTCATAGTTTCCAAAAGCAGTTATTCCATCACTATAACCATAAACTTCACAATTTATTCTTCGTTCAAATAATAAAGACTTAATTGTACTAGGATACCCATTAAATAAATATATAACTTCTACACCTGGATTAAAATAGTAATTAAATTCTTGATTACTAAGTCCATCTGAATTATTAATATCTAATATTTGTGGTTTAGTTATATAAAGAATCTTTATCTTTTTTTTATTAATTTTATTATAAATATCCATTGCATTATCTAACATATAATCTCCTGTTACTGCAAGAATTAATTCAGGACTTTTATTATCAATTACTATATCTATCCAATTATTAGTAGTATTATTTATAAAATATTCTTTTTTATGTCTTTTAGAAAATGTTACTATATTTATTTTATCATATGTTTCTAAACAATAATTAAAACATTTTATTTTTTCTTTTTCATCTCTTGGAAAAAAGATATTATAATATTTATCATTCTTTTCTAATAAAGAATTAATAAAATCAGGATTTTGATGAGAATAAGTATTTTCTAAACAAGTGGAAGTCAAAATATAATTTAATGAATTATTTATACTACCAGAAACATTATCTTTTTGTTTTAAATATTTATAATACTGAGTAATCATACTACTTAATATAGGCATAAATCCTTCATATCCAATAAATATACCAAAATTACCCGCCATAACATATCCTTGATATAATGCTTGAAGTAAATTTTCATTAAGTATTTCTATTGCATTATCACTTGCTATTCCAAATCCATTTGAAAATATTTCATCTGGAGAAAAAATAGTACCATTATTATCTCTAATAACATTCATTATATATTTATTAAAAACTATATTATCATTACCCTTAGGTATTACTAAATTACTACTAATACTTTTTTGCTTAAATTTATTAAAAATACTCAATACTTTTCCATTACTATCAAATATATTCATATCATATTTATCTAAAAAAGATTTAATTATTTCTAGTTTTTCTATTTCACTATTACTACTCAAAGGATTTTTATGTACTGATATATTTCCTTCATATGAAGAAAGAGTATATCCTTTTAGAGATTTAAATATTATTAACGGACTTGAAGTTAGAACACTTTTACTAAAAACTTCTTGCATATTTTTTATTACTTCTAATAAATCTTTATTACTTGCATCTACTATAAAAACATCATATCCCAAAGATTTAAAATAATTATTTACTTCTTCATTACTTAACATAGATAAAAATGACTTTGATCCCATTTTTAAACCATTTAAATTTATTATTGGTAAAACTTTAGATTTAGTATTAATTAATTTATTTAATTGCCAACTAGAACAAAGTGTTCCTGTTTCTGCTTCACCATCTCCGATAATGCAGGGAACTATATCGACATTACCATTAAGAGCATATCCATAAGATACTCCTAATGAATAACCTAACTCACCACCATCATATATAGTTTCTGGATATTCTGGATTTATTTCACTTCTTATTACATTACCAAAATCATTTATTAAATTATCTAATCCTTTCTTGTCGCAAGAATACTTAGGATAATATTTTTCTAAGGTACCATTTAACCATAAATTAGACATAAGTGCCACTCCAGAATGACCTGTTCCTAAAACTATTTTACTACTAATATCATTTTTATTCAAAAAATAATATAAATTTGCTAATATAAAATTTACTGACATACTTGAACCCAAATGACCCGGATTATAATTTTTTAAATCTTTTAATTCCAAATTATCAGGCTTACAGAATTGTTTTAAATACATTTCACTAATTACAATACTATTAACTGCTTCAAAAAATTTCTTAATTATTACTTCTTCTTGCATAACACTTTTTCCTTTTTAAAAGTATCATCATCATAATATAAACTTCTAAAACATTCCCATAATTTAGGTTTCATTTCTTTATCTTTAAATATTTCATTTATAATTTTCTTAGCATTTAAATAGTATTCAATATCTTTTGCTTGACTACATCTATAATTTTCTTGACTAGGAGTATAATCTTGAAAAACTTGAACTATTGGAAACTTATTAATACTATCACTTAAATAACTAAAATATTTATTTATTGTATTTAAATCTTCCAAACCAAGTATATATAGGAAAGTTGTAGTTATACCTAAACTAGAACAATATGAAAGTAAATCTTTAGATTTTTCTATTGTCAAACTTGCCTTTTCCATTCTCATAAATTTTTCACGTTCTAAAAATTTTTCTATTGTTAAAAATAAACCAAAATCATTAACTTCATTATGTAATTTTTTTATTTTATCATAATCTCTTAATTGTGAACCAATATAATTTAATCTACCATTATATCCCATATCACTAAAAGAACTATTTACAAGAAGTAAATGATTTATAAGATCATCTTCCGAAGGAAAACAACCAGTACAAATAGTTACTTCCTCAATATTATTCATACTATTAATATCATTACTTAATAATAAATCTTCAAAATATTTTTTAATATTATCTTTTGTAGTAAAATCCAAATTATCTTCATCAGTTAAACTATATGTTCCACAAAATTTACATCCTACACACTTACTTCTTGAATTAGAATTAAATGTAATTGCTTTTTTATCGTTTCTAAAATAAGTCGAAGTACAAGTATCTAACTCAATTTCAAGAGTATTACCTATTAATTTATCTCCTAAAAATAAGTTGTTATCACTAAGTAAAAACGGACTATCCATATAAGTATTAACACAAACTGCATAAAAACAACTAACATCTGAATTAAGTAATTTCAAATTAAACCTCACCCTATTATCCTTAAAATTAGGAATAATAACACCATATCTATTTAACGCAATAGATAAAACGTTTTCAAAAGGAACATTAAATTCCTTAGATAAGTTTTCAAGTTTATCAAACATAACTACACTCTCCTTTAGTTAATAATATCATACAAAATTTATGAATAGAAATACAAAAAACCAATACTAACTATTGGTTTTTCTTATAGTATTCTTCAGTAACTTAACAAACTCTTGTAAAGTATGATTAGTTTTCATCGAATTATAAATTAAAGTTATATTATCAAAAGGAATATTTTTAAAATTTTCTAAAATAACAAAATCTCCATCTTCTAATTCTTTGCGAACAAATTCTTTGTTAATATACCCAACACCAACTCCTGAAGATATCAATTCCTTAAGTAAATTAGAGTTCGGTATCTCTACTTCAATACTATAATTTACTTCACAATCAATTAAATATTGCTCTATATTTCTTCTTTTTTCTGAAGTATTTGGTAATATCATTGGATAACGATATCCTTTTTTATTCATCTTTTTCTTATTTTTTTCATAAAACTTTCTAGAACAAACAATAACGTTTTCAATATCAATTATTTTTTCAACACAAATAGACTTATCAAACTTATAAAACATTGGATACCTAGATATAATAATATCTATTTCTTCTTTTCTTAACAATTGATATAACTCAGTATTATTATCAAACTTAAAACCTATCTTAATATTATTATATTTATTCTTAAAACTAGTAATAACCTTACCTAGATAATTATCTGCAATTACCCTCGTACAACCAATATTAAGTTCTTCCTTTTCACTATCACTATTTAAAACTGTAATTATTTCTTCTAGTTTAGAATACAACTCCTTACCTTCACTAGTTAAAATTATTTCTTTATAATTTTTTCCACGATAAAATAATTTTGTATTAAGGGCATCTTCTAAATTTTTAATATTTGTACTAAGTGATGGTTGTGAAATAAAAGCATACTGACTTGCTTTAGAAAATCCCTTATATTTTGCAACATAATAAAAACTACGATATAAATTTAAATTAACATTTAACAAAGAATCCATATTACATCCATAAACTTATTTACTTTATTATATCATTAAGAAAAAAG
>CAKORH010000110.1 GCA_934101235.1 uncultured Bacilli bacterium
TTCGTAAGAGAATGAATAGAAAGATGATTAACATTATGATAATCATACGGTCTAAAAACCTTATGATGAAAGTTTTTGCTTTCAAACTAAGTACCTCCTAACTATTTAAAAAATAGAAGGTAACCATCAAATTAAATGTTCGAGATACTATAATACTCATATAATTTATTATTTCAACACTTTCGTCAAAACTAGACAAAATATTTTTTTATTTAAAAAAAATGCAATTAATTTGCATTTTTATAAACTGTAGTAAAATTTAATAAACTACTATTTTCTTCATCTCTAGTACTATATAATCCAGAAATAGTAAGTGATAATTTTTTAGTTGGATTATACTCTTGAACTATAAATCCATTAGAAGAATTAAATACTCCATTAGTAATATCTATTTTTACATTATCTGCATAATTTTCATTTTCCTCAATATAAACTACATCACCAGTTAACACAATTTCATTATTTTTTGCTTTAGGAATTTGTTTAATTCCTGTAGCAGTTAAACTACCACCGCTAATATTTAAATTACCTGATTTTATTCCTATAACTGTGTTTGCAGTTAAACTACCACCATATATATTAGTAGTACCAGATTGAGGAATATATAGCGCTGTTCCATAAGGAGAATTTATAGTAGCACCATCATAAACATTTAATGTAGTATTTTGTGTTTTAACTGTACCATTACTACTTATTCCATATCTTTCATATATTATATCTTTTCCATCTACTAAATATGAATCATTTGTAACATTTATATGTCCATAAAAATCTAACACAGTACCATTACCGCCAACAAATACTGGATAAGCAGGTCCAGTTATATATACATCATTCATAACTGTTGCATGAATATTATTAACTTCAGTAGTTTCTCCAACAACAAGAGAAGAACCCATTCCATTAGTAACTAAATTACCATTATATATAGTTAAATTAGCATTATTTTGTTTTATAACAAATATATCATTATTATCACTACCAGTTAATGTATATCCATTTAAGTTGATATAACCATTTAGAACTAAAATATCATCATTATTAATTAATATTTTATCATTTAATCTAACATTCTTTAATAATATTACAGGATTCAATTCACTAGAATTTAATAATGCTTCTTTCAAATCATTAACACTATATTTTATATTATTTACTGCATAAGCACTTTCTTCATATACTACTGTATTAGTTGTTAATTCTTTTTTAACATCATATTTTCCAGTTACTATAGCACTTAAAGTATTAGTTGGATTAAATTCTCTAATAAAATAACCATTTGTTTTAATTGAAACATTTTTATCAACATATATATTAACATTATCTGCATATTTAATGTTTTCTTCAATATAAATAGCATCACCAGTTAACTTAAATCCATTATTATTAACTTCTGGATCATTTTTTTCACCAGTTGTTTCTATTGTTCCACTATTTACATTTAAATTACCAGCCTTTATTGCAATACCAGTATTTGAACTATAATAACCACCATTAATATTACAAGTACCTGCCTGCGGTAAATATAATGCTCCACCGTTAGGTGCAATAATATTTGTAGTTTCACTTAAATTAATTATAGTACCAGCAAATTCTTTTTTACCATTTCCACTAATTCCAGCACCATAACCTTTTAAAATTATAGTCCCTGCATTATTTAAAGTAGAATTATTATCTCTAATAAAAATACCATATGATTCACTTAACTCACTATTATTTTCTATTCTTACATTTTCATTAATATTTAATGTAGCACCACCACTTATTGTTAATACTTGCTCCCCAATAGTATTTATACTTCCAGTACCTGTTATTGTTGCATTTATATTTCCATTAAATTTTAATAATCTAGTTAAACTACTATCAACTCCATTGATACTAAATCCATTCAAATCTATAGTTAAATTTCTATCTATTTCATAAGTTTTAGTTAATGTTATATTGCTTCCAAGAACTATAACATCACTATTTTTATTTTGTAATGCACTAGCAAAATCTTCTTCACTAGTTATATTATTTTCCTTAACTAAAAATTCACCATAATCTAATTTTTTTTCTTCATTTGTACTATTATTTATAGTATCAACTTCTAATGTTCTATTATTTGATTTGAATCTAACATTAAATATAGTTGCTGGTATTATAAATTTTTTCTTTTCTTTATCATATATAACTTTTTTATTTATATTATCTGTTTCAATAGAATTATCATCTACTATTCCATCATAACTAATTTCTAATTCTTTTTCTTTATTATTTACAAAAAAAATCTCTAAATTATTTTTTAAATTTATTTCTTCATCATTTGTTAATACTGTTGTATCATCACTAATTATATACCATTTATTATCTAAATCACTTTTATAATATACTTTTGGATTATTATTATTTCTATTTAATAATGTATTCACTAAATTAAAATCATTACCAGCTATTGCAGATTTTTCCCCAGTAATTATTAAATCATTAAATTTAGTATAACCAATAATATATGTATCATTAGTATAATTATCATTTTCTATAATTTCAGCTTTTACTATCATATTAAACGAAATCAATGTAATAATAGCAAGTATAATATATTTTATTTTCTTCATTATTTTCACCCCTTAATTAACTTTTATATTTTCTATTTTAGTTATTATATTTTTATTTGTAACGTATCCATCTTTAGATATTGTCTTAGTTACTGTAGTTCCACTTTTTGTAGTAATATCACAAGTACCATTTACTTTTTTACCATTTTTAGTGATATATAGTTTTATTTGCCCTACTACAGAATTATTTTCATCTTCCATTAAATATGTTATTACATCTTCGTTTTTTGATGTAGATGTAGTTGTTGTTTCAGATGTTGTAGTTTTTGTAGTTACAATTGTTGTAGTCACTTCTTCTTTAATTGTTTCTGTATTCTTAACATTATTGCTTAAATTATTAGATTTTGAAATATTTTTTGTTTTAGTATTAGTACTATCCTCTTTAACTTCTTCAGTTTTATCTTCTTCACTTTCTTCTTTTTCTATTTTTTTCCATTTTGCAACTATTTTAGTATCTTTACTAATTGGTTCTGTAAAATCATATTCTTTTCCATCTACATACCAACCTTCAAATATATATCCATCTTTTGTAGGTGCTTCGGGTTCTTCTATTTCATCACCATTTTTAATTTTTTGTGCTTCAATTTTTGTACCCCCATCAGTCTCAAAAGTTACTGTATATTTTTTTGTTCCTTTAACTAATAATACTCCTATTATCACAACTAAAAGAATGCTTATTATACCTACTACTATTTTTTTATTCATATATTAAACCTCCATTATTTTCTTACATTTTAATCATATCATAGCACATATTTTTTTACAAATATTAATAATATCTATTTACACAAAAATAACAGTAATTATTCATCACTGTTATTTTCAAGTTTTACTAATACTTCTCTAGGCTTAGAACCATTTTGTGGTCCAATTATTCCTCTTTCTTCTAATAAATCTATTATTCTTGCAGCTCTATTATATCCAACTTTAAACCTTCTTTGAACTAAAGAAGCACTTATTTTTCCAGTTTCTATTGCAAAGTCTACAATTTCATTATATAGTGGATCATCATATTCTTCTTTTTCAAAATTTTCCCCTGCTGCCATATGGTTAGGAGTTCCCTCTAATAAAGAATTATCATATTCTGCTACTTGTTCTTTACATACATAATCTATTAATCTTTGTGTTTCGTCATCACTTATAAAGTTACCTTGTATTCTTATTGGAACATTTTCACCCATAGGTAAATATAACATATCACCTTTACCTAACAACTTTTCTGCTCCACCCATATCTAAAATTGTTCTTGAATCTATTTGACTTGCTACTGCAAATGAAATACGACTTGGAATATTTGCTTTAACTACACAAGTAATAACATCTGTAGAAGGCATTTGTGTTGCAACTATTAATTGT
>CAKORH010000111.1 GCA_934101235.1 uncultured Bacilli bacterium
CAATACTATTTATAGATGAACTACATCTTTTAGTAAATAAAGCAACATCAAACAATAATATTGACTTTGCAAACATGTTAAAACCTGCATTAGATAGAGGAACTATTAAAATGATAGGAGCAACAACAACAGAAGAATATGAAGCATATATTTTAAGAGATAGAGCGTTCTTAAGAAGATTTATAAAAATAGATATAGAAGAATCTGATCCAGAAACAGTTGTAAAAATATTAATGGGTACTTATCCAAAATTCGAAAAAAAACTTAATGTCAAATTAAATTACACAGATTTCCAAAAAGAAAGAATATTCAAATTTATTGTTGATATGACATCTGAATTTAAACGTATTTATGAAATATCAAACAGATACCCTGATATATGCTTAACAATAGTATCAAGTGCATTTAGTTATGCAGTATTCGAAAACGCTAAAGAAGTAAAGATGAAGCATTTTTATAAAGCAATAGTAAATGCAAATAATTTATATCCAGACGCAAAGAAAAAAGATATTGAAAAATTTAAAGTTGATTTTAAAGACATGTTAACTGCTGAAAACGTAGATTTAACAGAAACAGAATAAACAAAAAAATCTTGAAAAAATCAAGATTTTTTATTGTAATTTTTTACCTTGATAAGTATCTCTTCTTACCATTTCTTTATCAATATCATTTAATACACAAAACTTTTTAACAAGCCAGTTGGGAAGTATTAAATCTTTAACATCTGGGTCACCAGTAATTCTATGTATAACAATATCAGGATTTAAATATTCTAATTGACTAATTACTATATCAATATATTCTTCCTTAGTTAACACATGAAATTTTTCTTTTTCATATATTGAAGCAAGTTTAGTATCTTTTAAAATATGTAACATATGTATTTTAATTCCATCAACACCCAACTTATTTAAGAATTTAGCTGTTTCTATCATCATATCTTTAGTTTCATAAGGAAGACCATTTATAATATGTACAACAACTTTTATATTACGTTTCTTTAATTTATTAAAACATTCAATGAAATTATTTAAATCATGGCCTCTATTAATATATTTTAAAGTTTCATCATGCATAGATTGAAGTCCAAGTTCGATAGTCAAATCACATCTTTTATTTAATTCCTCTAAATAATCCATAACTTCTTCACTTATAGCATCACTTCTAGTAGCAATATTTAATCCAACTACATTATCTAAATTTAAAATAGTTTCATAATAATTTTTTAAAATTTTCACATCTGCATATGTATTAGTATTTGCTTGAAAATATCCTATAAATTTTGTATTTGGCCACTTCTTCAACATTATTTCTTTTACTTCATTAAATTGAGTTACTAAATCATGAGTTTTATCACCAGCAAAATCACCGCTGCCAAGTTTACTACAAAAAATACAACCACCAGTACCTACTTTACCATCTTTATTAGGACAACTAAAATTTGCATTTAAACTTATTTTACAAACCTTAGAATTATATTTCTTCTTATAATAACAATTTAAAGTATAATAACGTTTATTATCTAAAGTATTTTTAAACATATTATTTCACCACCAAATATGATAACATTTTATTAATATAAAAACTAGTTAATACATTGAAAAGTACAATTAAAGTAGAAATAATATAAAAAATTTTATATAATATATACTTAGAAGGATGGATAAAATGAATGAATTAGTAATTAACGAATTAGTTGATAAATTAAATATAACAAAAAAACAAATAGAAACAGTACTTAAACTTTTAAGTGAAGGTTGTACAATACCATTTATAGCAAGATATAGAAAAGAAGCAACCGGAGCTTTAGATGAAAATCAAATAAATGAGATAGAAAAAGAATATACATATTATAATAACTTATTAGAAAGAAAAGAAGCAGTAATAAGATTGATAGATGAAAAAGGATTGCTTACTGAAGAATTAAAACAAAATATATTAAAATGTGAAAAACTTACAGAAGTAGAAGATTTATATAGACCTTTTAAAGAAAAAAAGAAAACAAAAGCAAGTGAAGCAATTAAAATGGGACTGGAACCTTTAGCAAAAAAAATTATGTCTTTTCCAATTAATGGTGATATAGATACATTATGTAAGCCTTATAATATTGAAACAAATATTGCTATAGAAAATGCAGGATACATAATAGCAGAATGGATAAGTGATAATGCTTACTATAGAAAATATATACGTAATAAAATATTTAATACTGGTACTATAACAAGTAAATTAAAGAAAAATGCAGTCGATGAAAATAAAACATATGAAATATATTATGATTTTAATAGTCCAATTAAATATATGAAAAGTTATAGAACATTGGCGATAAATAGAGGTGAAAAAGAAAAGATTTTATCTGTATCATTAGATTATAATAAAGAAGAATTAGTTAATTTTTTAGAAAGCAAATTAATAAAAAATAAAGAATCTTTTGTAGTAGAAATAGTAAAAAATTCCATTCTAGACTCATTAAAAAGATTAATATTGCCAAGTATTGAACGTGAAATTAGAACAGAAATGACAGAAATAGCAGATGAAAAGGCAATAAATATTTTTGGAGTAAACTTAGAAAATTTATTAATGACAAGACCACTAAAAGGCTATAGAGTATTAGGTTTTGATCCAGCATTTAGAACTGGATGTAAATTAGCATGCCTTGACGAACAAGGAAACGTTTTACATAAAGATGTAATATATCCACATGAGCCAAAAAATGATAAAGAAGGAGCAACAAAAAAAATATTAGAACTAATTAGTAAATATAATTTAAATCTAATAGCAATCGGAAATGGTACAGCATCACGTGAAAGTGAAGAATTAGTTGCAAATATATGTTCTAAGTTAAATGGAGTTTATTACATAATAGTATCTGAAGCAGGAGCATCAGTATATTCAGCAAGTAAACTTGCTCAAAAAGAATTCCCAGATTTTGAAGTACAAGAACGAAGTGCAGTAAGTATAGGAAGAAGAGTACAAGATCCACTAAGTGAATTAGTAAAAATTGATCCAAAAAGCATAGGAATTGGAGAATATCAACATGATGTTAACCAAAAAGAATTATCAGAAAACTTAGATTTTACGGTTTCGAAAATAGTTAATGAAGTAGGAGTAAATATAAATACGGCATCATCAAGTATATTGAAATATGTATCAGGTTTAACTACAACATTAATTAACAAAATAATGAAATATAAGGAAAAACATGTAATAAAATCTAGAGAAGAATTGAAAAATATTGGACTAACTGATAAAGTTTATGAACAATCTGTAGGATTTTTAAGAATTAACAATGGTGATAACCCATTAGATAATACTGGTATACATCCAGAAAGTTACGAATTAACCAATAAACTTTTAAAAGAACTAAATTTGAATATATCAGATATTAACAAAGATAATTTTAAAAAAGAATTAAAAAATGCTAAAGTAAATGAATTAATTAATAAATTAAATACAGATACATATACTATTAATGATATAATTAAAGAATTATTAAATCCAGGATTAGATCCAAGATCTGAGATTGATCCACCTATTTTAAAAAGCAATATTTTAACAATAGATGATTTGAAAATAGGAATGGAATTAAAAGGTACAGTAAGAAATGTTGCATCTTTTGGAGCATTTATAGATATAGGATTACACGATGATGGCCTACTACATATTTCAAAAATGAGTAAATCATTTGTAAGTGATCCTAATGAAATATTGTCTGTAGGAGATATAATAACATGTTATGTAGACGATATTATCAAAGAAAAACATAAAGTTTCACTAACTTTATTAAAAAAATGATAAAAAAATAAAAAAATTTTAAAAAAAGTATTGCAATTTAAAAAGACTATGGTATAATTTAAATTGCCTACTTGATGCAGGTGTAGTTTAATGGTAGAGCTTCAGCCTTCCAAGCTGATAACGTGGGTTCGATTCCCATCACCTGCTCCAAAT
>CAKORH010000112.1 GCA_934101235.1 uncultured Bacilli bacterium
ACGACTTCTTTTGCCACGAAAAACACATCCTTTCATATTTTTTTCGCTGTTGTGGTATGGGCAAATCCGCTATTCCCCTCCACAAAGCAATTTATATAAATATATATAAATGCATAATAGATAATAACACACTTTTTTTATGAATGCAATCATTTTTCGTTATTTTTATAACTTTTTATTGCCTATAAAATATTATTAAATAAAATACTTTTTTATTATATAAAAATTCCTATAAATAGGAATTAAACATTAAATCTAAAATAACAAATATCTCCATCTTGCATTAAATAATCTTTTCCTTCAAGACGCATACGTCCCGCTTCTTTTACTTTTAGTTCTGAACCATATTTTTCTAAATCTTCAAAACTCATAGTTTCACATCTTATAAAGCCTCTTTCAAAATCACTATGAATTATTCCAGCACATGCTGGGGCTTTCATTCCCTTTTTGAATGTCCATGCTCTACATTCTTTTTCACCAGCTGTAAAAAATGTAGCTAATCCTAGTAAATTATAAGTTGCAAAAATTAATTTATCTAGACCACTATTTTGTAAACCAATACTATCCATAAATTCTTTTTTGTCTTCTACTTCTAGTTCTGATAATTCACTTTCTAATTTAGCACATAAAACTACAACACCAGAACCTTCTTTTGATGCATATTCTTTTACTTGTTCTACATATTTGTTTGTACCAACTATAGCATCTTCTTCATTTACGTTTGTAACATATATTATTGGTTTTAAAGTTATTAAACTGAAATTCTTTAAAATTAATAATTCTTCTTCATCAAATTCAACATTTCTTAATGCTATGTTATTTTTTAAGTTTTCAACACATTTTTTTAAAGTATTAACTTCTAGTAATTCTTTTTTATCTTTAGCCATTTCCATTTTTTTACCAATTTTTGATATTCTATTTTCTAATATTTCTAAGTCAGATAATATAAGTTCTACATTAATTATTTCAATATCTCTTATTGGGTCAACATTACCTTCTACATGAGTAATATCAATGTCTTCAAAGCACCTTACTACTTCAACTATTGCATCAGTTTCTCTTATATGAGATAAAAATTTATTTCCTAAACCTTCTCCATTTGACGCACCACTAACTAAACCTGCAATATCTGTAAATTCATATGCAGTTGGTACTACACTATCTGGATTATATAAGTTTTCTAAATATTCCAATCTATAATCTGGAACTGTTACTACTCCAACATTAGGATCTATTGTTGCAAATGGATAATTTGCTGCTAAAATATTTTTTTTAGTTATTGCGTTAAAAAGTGTACTTTTACCTACATTTGGTAATCCTACTATTCCTGCTTTCAATGACATAAAAAGCACCTCCGTTAATGTATTATATCATAAAAAAAGTTAATTAATAATTTATTTTATATTTAAACTATCAATTAAATCTTTATATTTATCTTTTATTAAACTTAAAGCATAATTATATTCTTCGTCATTATCTAATCCGTATAGGATTTCTCCATCAGTTTTTCTTATATAAAATATTTTAGGATCTTCTATATTGAATAGATATATATATTCTGTATCTTTTTCTTTTATTCTTTCTAATATACCATATTCTTTATTATCTTCTAAAACTATGCATTCTACTTCTTTCATTTTAAACCTCTATTATTACTTACTAATTCAATTTCATCATTTTGTGTTAATGATTCTCTTTGTAGTTTTGTTAAAGTATCACCTAATTCTTCATATTTTTCATATGAAATATTTCCTTTTGAATCAGTTAAACCTAATTTTGTTAAATAATCTTTAAAAGTTTCTATATTTTGTAATTTATAATATAATTCTGGATTAGTGTCTTTTATATTTTTTTTGTAAAATCTTATACTATCAAATAAATCATTTATTGCATTTTTTCTATTTATCATATCTTTGTATACTCTATACATTACTAAATCAAAATTTTCTGCTTTACAATTTAACAAATCTTTTGCTAAATCATCATATTTATACGAGTATGCTCCAGTACTTCTATCAACTATATATGAATAGTTTCCAACGATGTTTCTTGTTTGATCAGGGTGTAACATTTCTGCCACACTTTTATCTACTTCGTGTTGATCTAATCCGTTTTTTACCATATTATTTAAGCCACCTAAACTTGGTATAACAATTGAGGTTGCAATAACACCAGAAAGAGCTGACGCTGTTAACATTTTTTTTAAATTCTTTTTTTGAATTTTTAATACTTGATTTTTAACATTTATACTACCATTTTTAGAAATTTCTACTTGTTTATAAGTTTGCATACTATCACCTATTTTCATTGTATACTATTTTTTATTTTTTTAAATATTTATTTTGTTATTTTACATAAAAAGAATAGATTTTTTACATCTATTCACTTTTTACTAACTTTAAATTTGCAGTTTCTGTTTTTCCATTTCTTATATAAGTTATTGTAACTTTATCTCCAGGAGCAAATTTATATAAATAATATTTTAATTTTGCTACTGAAGTTACTTCATAATCTTCAATTTTAGTTATTACATCTCCAGTTTGTAATCCTGCTTCACTTGCTGGTGATTTATCTTGAGTTTGTATAACAACTGCACCTGTTACATTTTCATCTAGATTTATTTTATATCTTGATAAACTGTATGTATCTGTTGCATCTAACATTGAGATTCCTAAGAATGGTCTATCTATTGAACCTTTTTCTCTTAATTGACTTGCATAGTTAACTGCATCTTCTATTGGAATTGCAAATCCCATACCTTCAACACCACTACTAACTAATTTCATGTTTGTTATTCCTATTACTTCACCATTTGAATTAGCAAGTGGACCTCCACTATTTCCACTATTGATTGCTGCATCTGTTTGCATAACGCTCATAACCCAATCAGCAGATCCTCCATTACTACTACTTATATTCACTAATCTATCTTTTCCAGATAATATACCTCTTGTTACTGTCCAAGAATATTCATTATCAAGTGGTGCTCCTATTGCAAAAACTGTATCTCCAACTCTTAAAGATTCTGTTTTTCCGATTTCAGCAATTTTAATAATTTTATCTTTATCTATTTTTAATACTGCTATATCTGAATATGAATCATTTCCAATTAATTCAACGTTTTCTATATTATCATTTGTAAATTTTACTTTAATTGATGTAGAACCATCTACTACATGTGAGTTAGTTAATATGTACGCATACTTATCATCTTGGTCATAAACAAATCCTGTGCCACTTGATGCTAATGTACCATTTTTATATGCTCCTATTACAACTACACTATCATATACTTTCTCAACTGAATCTGCTATACCTGTATCAGTTATAGTTACTTCTTTTTCACTTTTATTAACTACGGTTTGTACTGATTTTGGTCCATAATTAACAAGTGCATACATTCCTCCTGCTCCTATAAAAAATGCAAAAATAATTAATATTATACTTATTGTCTTATTTTTTTTCATATTATAACTCCTTTTCTAAATAACATAATTCTTTGAAATTTACTGGAAATCCTATGTCGTTTAATAATTTATCTAATTTAATAGATTTTAGTTTTCCTTCCAATATATCTATTTCATATGTTAACTCATTTATTAATAATTTAAATTCATCTTTAGACAACATTCTTTTTAATATAATTAATAGTGCAAATAAATCATCTTTACCATATATATATTCCCCATCTTTTTTTGGAATATTCAATAAACTATGATAGATTGTATCTGGTATTGGTTTCTGGGTTTTATAATCATACAATATATCTTCATGTGCACATAAATTTCTAAAATTTGCTAAAATTGGTAAATATATACATAATGTATTAGGATCTATTTTATAGATATTTGATATTTCTATTTGATCTTCTTTTTTCATAATTGTATAAAGTTCACATACAATTCCAAATGATAATACTTTAACTACTACCCACAATGGTATATAT
>CAKORH010000113.1 GCA_934101235.1 uncultured Bacilli bacterium
GAACAACAAATTAGTAATATGAAAGCTATAAAAGATAAACTTAAGTTTATTGATTTTACAAAAGAAGAATTAAAAAAGGCAATAGAGTCTTCACCATTAAAAATTTTAAATTATAATGATTTAAAAAATGAATGTAAAAATTCTAAATATGATATTAATAATGATCCACAGTCAATGAATTATATTGGACATACTTCTGGTACTAGTGGATCAAGACCAAAATCTATACCAATAACAAATCAAAATTGTATATTTGCTATTGACCAATTTGCTAAAGGTAAGGTTTCAACCGAAAATGGAGAAAAGGCACTTAGAATTATTCCTTTTTTTGCTCCGTTTGGTGCTTTTAATAATTATTTGGCAAATTTGGGTACTGGTGCTACAAATATTGATATTCCAGAATTTCAAATAGATGAATTTGGTTATTTGTTAAAAAAACATAAACCAAATACTATTATGACAACTCCTGCTTGGTTATCATCATTACCTGATTATAAGTATTTAGAAAAAGAGGATTTATCATATTTAACTAATGTAACTTATGGTGGAGATACAATGATTCCAAAAGAAGAAGAGAAAATTAATGAATGGTTGAAAAAACATGGATGTAATACTTTAATTCATAAAGGACATGGTATGAGTGAGTATTGTGGTTGTGGAACTTATGCTAGAGCTGATTATAATAATTTAGGTTCTATTGGAATACCGTTACCTAATGTAACTTATGGAATAGTTGATCCAAATATTACTGATAGATTAGTTCCTATAAAGTTCAATGATAATGAAGATATAATAAGTGGTGAATTAATAGTTTCTGCTGGTAATGTAACAGAAGGAAAATTACATGATAATGTAATAACTAAACATTATATGTTAAATGGTAAATCATATATAAGAACTAATGATTTAGTTTCAATGGATAGAAATGGTATTTTTTATCATTTAGATAGAAAAGATAGATCATTTACCAGATTTGATGGTTTTAAAGTTAAACCTTTTGAAATCGAAAATGAAGTTGATAAAAACTTATATGTTGATAAATCTAAAATTGTTTCTTATGATGATGAGGTAAAAAGAGGTAAAATGCCTATTTGCTATATAACATTAAAAGAAAAATTTAAAGATATTGATGAAGTTTCAGTTGTTAAAAGTATCGTAAATGACATAACTTCTAATTCGACAATGTCTTCAAGACAAATACCATCTAAATTTAAAATTATTGAGTCAATGCCACTTACTAAAAATGGGAAAATTGATTTTAAAAAATTATCAAATTTAGAATTAGATGGTAATGAAATTAATGTTGATTTAGATGAAACAAATTTAAAAGTTGACGATATTAAAATTTATAAAAATTGTAAAGTTTTAAAAAAAGCAAAGTAGAATGAAAAGGTGGTAAAATGAGTAATAATATTTTAGGATATTTAGTACTTAACATGTATGCATTTTTAATAATATTATCATTATTAATTATATTTTTTAGTAAAAAAAGATTGAAGCATTTTGAAGATTTAACTTATGGGAAGTTTTTAATTGCAAGTGTTAGTATTTCTTTTACTGGATTATTAACAGGTATATTAATTTCTCCAAATTTAAATACTCCAGAATTTGTATTAATTATATTTAATAAATTATATTTAATTAGTTTATTAATGTGGTTAAATTATTTAACATTATATACTTTATATATAAGTATAAAAAATAAAAAACGTTTTGATAAGGTAAATGATATATTTAAATTTTTAAATATTATATATGTTTTACTGATTATTATATTACCATTAAAAACTGAGTTAGTTAATGGTAATGCTATGCCTAGTGGTTTAGCAATGCTTTTTACGTCTTTAGTCTTTTGTTTGAGTTTTTTACTTCAAATAATATGCATATTATTTAATATAAAAAACTTATTAAATAAAAAATTTATTCCTGTTTATATTCTTATAACATTTGGGAGTGCAGTTGTTGTTAACCAAACTATTCATCCTGAAATGAATTATTTGTTAAATCCACTATTTATTTTTATTGCATATGTAATGTATCATACAATAGAAAATCCTGATGTAAAACAATTAAATGAAATAGCTAGAAATAATGAAATAGTTGAACAGACATATATAGATAAATCTAATTTCTTATTTGAAATGACTGGTGAAATAAGAGAACCTCTTAGAAATGTTAGAAACACTGTTAATAATTTAAAAAATACAAAAAATATAAATGATATAAAATTAGGTTTAAATAGTATTGATAATTCTATTAGGCAATTGGATTTTACTGTTAATGATGTATTAAATGTAAATTCTTTAGATGTTCAAAAGGTTAAAATTATTGATAATAGATATAATTTGAAAAATTTATTTGATGATATGGTTAAAAGAATAAAACCTGAAATAAATGAAAATGTAGAATTTAGATATAATATTCCTAATAATATTCCATATTTGTATGGAGATAACATAAAATTAAAACAAATATTATATTCATTATTAATGAATGCTGTTAAAAAAACTGAGTCTGGTTTTATAGAATTTAATGTTAATACAATTGAAAAATATGATGTGTGTAGAGTTATTTTTTCAATAATAGATAGTGGAGTAGGAATAGGGATAGATAAAATAAATGAGATATTAAGTATAACAGGAGAATTAAGTCAACAAGACATAGTAAATTTAGAAAAATCTGATTTTAATCTTGAGTTATGTAAAAAAATAATTGAATCATTAGGTGGTAATTTATTAATAAAGAGTAAGATTGGAAAAGGAACAGAAATAATTCTAACTTTAGATCAAAAAGTATATAGAAATCCTGATAATGAAAATAATATATATCAAAGTAATAATAAAAGAGTTTTATTAGTAATACAAGATAAGAAAATAACATCAAATATAAAGAAAATGTTAACAAGTAATAATATAAGCGTATCACATATACTATATGGAATGGATGCAATAGATAGAATTAAGAGTGGAAAGAAATATGATTATATTATATTAGAAGATGATATGAAAGAAATGAGTGGATATGAAACATTACAATCTTTAAAAAGATTAAGTAAGTTTAATATTCCATGTATAATATTACTTAGCGAAGATAAGGTTAATATTAAAGAACAGTATTTGAAAGATGGATTTAAAGATTATATTTTAATAAGTGATTTACAAGATGAAGTAAATAGAATAATAAAAAAATATTAAACTAATCAATTTATTTGGTTAGTTTTTTGTTATAATTTATGTTATTATATTGTTATATATAACATTTTAGACAAAAAAGTAGTGTTTTTGAACATATTTATATATATAAATTTAAATATAGTATATAATATACGCATTTCAGGAGGTGCTTTTTTATGAGCAAAAATAATACAGGGTATCCACATTTGGATAAACCATGGTTAAAATATTATAAAGATGAACAAAAGGAAATTATAGTTCCTACCCAAAATATGACTAATTATTTGAAAGATGTTAATGAAAAAAATAAAAGTAATATTGCGGAAATATATTATGGTAAAGAAATAACTTATGAAGAATTGTTTTATAATGCAGAATTGGCGTCAAAAGTTTTGAGTCAAATTGGAGTAAAAAAAGGTGACATAATATTAAATCTAATGCCTAATATTCCAGAAAGTGGTGAAATATGGTTAGGAGCAACTGATATTGGAGCTGTTTCAGATTATATAGATCCTAGACCAGATGGAATAGATGCAGTTCAAAATGCAAATAAAGTTTTTGAAATAATAAAGTATGAAAAGCCAAAATATATTGTTGCTTTGGATTTATGTTATTTAATGATGTTAAAACCAATAGAAAATGAATTAAAAGATTTCGGTATAGAAGAAATAATAGTTGTTTCTCCTAATGATTTAATGTCAAAATATCAATTAAAAAATTATTTAACTGACGTTATTAATTATAATATTTTAAAAAATATGAAAAGACC
>CAKORH010000114.1 GCA_934101235.1 uncultured Bacilli bacterium
TTGTGCACCTAAGTTTAATTGTTCAGCATAATTATTTTTATTTTCATCTTTATTAATATTTACTAATACATCTGCTGCATTAAGAATATTTTTTTCTAAAGATGTATACGTAATAGAATTATCTTTCTTATTTTTATTTAAAGTTATAACAAATGTAGTTGCTATTAAACCTAATAAAACTAAACATATTATTATTTCTATAAGTGTAAAACCTTTTTTATTCATAATTACTCCTATTTTACTTTTGTGTACTTTATATCTCTACCTTTTTTATAATTAAAATAATCTTTTAATGTTTTTTCTTTTTTATCAAAATAATATAAAAATACTTCATCATTTAAATATACTACAATGTAACTCTTTTTAAATTTTTTGTATCTTCCTTTTAATGTTCTTGTAGTTTTATTTTTACAATCGATAACAGATATCTCTGCTTTTCCCTCTTTTGTTGGCGAGCCTTTGAAAGATTTAATAGTTAATGATTCTACATCACTATTATTTAATACCCAGATCTTTTCTTTATATTCTGTAGTTTCAATTATATTATATAAATTATAATTTTTTGTATCTGATAATATAAAGTTGTCGTTACAGTTTTCTGTTCTTTTATATGTTAGTGTTCTATAATTTATAAAGTCATAACCTTTTATTTTAAAAATGATTAGAAATATTATAACAAGTATAAAAATTATAAATATAGTAATAGACAGTACCTTATTTTTATTTATGAATACTTTTATTTTGTTAAATGTTTTTTTCATTAATCTCACACCTATTCTTATTTTCTACTATAGTTACAGTATAACTAATATTAATTCATTAGTCAAAAAAAAGATATAAAATTTATATCTTTAACTATTTAAACCATCAATATAACCTAAAACTTTATTCTTTTTATCTTTATTCATTTTTTCAAATAAATCTAATAACATTAAATCATTAACATCAAAGCCATTTTTCTTAATACTTAATAGTGGCATATCATCATTTATTCTTCCTAATAAATAATCAGTAGATGTTCCTAAAAAGTCTGCCATTTTAATTAAAGTATCAACGCTTGGAAATGCTTTTCCTGATTCATATGCTGAAATTGTTTCTTGACTTACTTCTGCTGCAATACTAAGTCTTACTTGTGTTATTTTTTTCTTTTCTCTTATCTTTTTTAAGTTTTCCATAATAGTCACCTCTTAATATTATTTTATAAGATTATAGAAATTTAATTAGATAAGTTATATATAATTAAATATATATTGTATTTGTTTATTTTAATTTATTTGTCGAATGAAATTTGTTTTATTAGTATTTTAAATTCATAGGTTTATTTAGGAGGACTATTATGGATTTAAAAGGACTAAATGATGAAGAAGTAATTAAGAATCGTAAAAAATATGGTAGTAATAGTATAGAAAGTAAGAATACTAATAGTTTTATATCTTTATTAATCGAGTCTTTAGGTGATCCTATAATTAAAATATTATTAATTGCACTTGCAGTTAAAGTTGTTTTCTTATTTAAAGATTTTGATTGGTTTGAAACATTAGGAATACTTATTGCTATTTTTCTTGCTTCTTTTATTTCTACCATTAGTGAATATGGTAGTGAAAAAGCATTTAAAAGATTACAAGAAGAAAGTGCTAACATATTAGTAAAAGTAAAAAGAAATGGTAAACTAATAAATATTAATATTGGTGATGTTGTTGTTAATGATATTGTAAGCTTAGAAAGTGGAGATTTAGTACCTGCTGATGGCAATATTATTATGGGGAATATTTTGGTTGATGAATCTGCATTGAATGGTGAAACTCGTGAAATAGAAAAAAATGTGAATGATACTATATTTAAAGGAAGTATTGTTAATGATGGTAATTGTTTCTTAAAAGTTTCTAAAGTTGGAGAAAATACTATTTATGGTAATATAGAAAATGAAGTTCAAGTTAAAACTATTGATAGTCCTTTAAGAAGTAGATTAAATCATTTAGCAAAAGTAATTAGTAGAATTGGATATATTGGTTCAATACTAGTAGTTATTAGTTATTTATTTTCTGTTATTGTAATTAAAAATAATTATGATATCAATTTAATTATGGATACTTTAAGCAATCCTAAAGTAATTATTGATTATTTGATATATTCTTTAACTCTTTGTGTTACTGTAATTATAGTTGCAGTACCTGAGGGTTTACCTATGATGGTTGCATTAGTTTTATCTAGTAATATGAAAAGAATGTTGAAAAGTAATGTTTTAGTTAGAAAAATGGTTGGTATTGAAACTGCTGGTAATATAAATATTTTGTTTACTGATAAAACTGGTACTATTACTAATGGTAAACTAAGTGTTAAGAAATTAATTAATTTTAAAGGTGAAGTATGTAATAATCCTAAATATAATAATATTTTTATAGAGAGTTTACTTTATAATAATCAAAGTACTTATAATAAAGATGGTAGTGTTGGTGGAAATACTACTGATCAAGCAATTATGAATTATTTAAAACGTGAAAAACAAGATGATTATGATTATGTAGTTACATTTAATAGTAAAAATAAGTATTCTTGTACTAAAGTTAAAAATAATTATTATTTTAAGGGTGCTAATGAGGTAATAATAAATAATTCATTATATTATTTAGATGAGTTAGGTTATAAACAAGTAATAAAAGATAAAAATAAATTATTTGATATTGTTAATTCATTAACTAAAGATGGTTTACGTGTTATAAGTGTTGCTATGAAAACTAATAATTATGAATTAAATGGTTTATGTTTTATAGGATTTGTAGTTATAAAAGATGAAATAAGAGATAATGCTAAAGATGGTATAAAAACTGTTAATGATGCTTTTGTACAAGTTGTTATGATAACTGGGGATGATAAAGATACAGCATTATCGATTGGAAAAGAAATTGGACTTGTTAAAACTAGTAAAGATATTGTTTTGACGAGTACTGAATTAAATAATTTAAATGATGATGAAGTAATAAAAATTATTGATAATTTAAGAATAGTTGCTCGTGCTTTACCTAGTGATAAAAGTAGACTTGTTAAAATTTGTCAAAAATGTAAAAAAGTTGTTGGAATGACTGGAGACGGAGTAAATGATGCTCCCGCATTAAAATGTGCAGATGTTGGTTTTGCAATGGGAAGTGGAACCGAGATTGCAAAAGATAGCAGTGATATTGTAATACTAGATAATAATTTAATAAGCATAGGTAATGCTATACTTTATGGTAGAACAATTTTTAAAAGTATAAGAAAATTTATTATATATCAATTAACTGTAAATTGCTGTGCTTTAGTTTTAAGTATAATTGGTCCATTAATTGGTATAACTACTCCTATTACTGTAATACAAATGTTATGGATTAATATGATAATGGATACTTTAGCAGGACTGGCGTTTAGTTACGAAGCGCCACTTAAAGAATATATGAAAGAATTGCCTAAAAAACGTGATGAAGCAATAATAAATATTTATATGTATGCCGAAATATTAATTACTGGAGTTTATTCTTCATTTGTTTCCTTATTTTACTTGTCTAATAACTTTATTAAAAGTTTATTTAGAAGTGATAATAATAATATTTATTTTATGACTGGTTTCTTTGCTTTGTTTATATTTATGGGAATATTTAATGCTTTTAATGCTAGAACTACTCGTCTTAATCTATTAAGTAATATTAAGAAAAATAAAGTATTTATAATAGTATTTTTATGTATTAGTATAGTACAAATATATTTAATATATTTTGGTGGTAGTTTATTTAGGACTTATGGATTAACTATTAAAGAATTGTTAGTAGTATTTATACTGGCATTTAGTGTTGTTCCTTTGGATTTATTTAGAAAATTATTATTTAAAAAACGTGGTGTAATTGATTATATTTAGGAATTAGGTTTCTATATAGATTGATAAAAAGAGAAAAGTTTTTGTTTTTACTTTT
>CAKORH010000115.1 GCA_934101235.1 uncultured Bacilli bacterium
TAAATTAAAAACTTTCATAATAAGTTTTTTAGACCGTTTGATTATCATAATGTTAATCATCTTTCTATACATCTTTTTACGAAAATTATAGAGAGTTTTGGTCATAAAAATAGTGCTAATTAAATAATTAGCACCAAACCATCTAGGTAGCCATCAATAGATGTTCTACTAAATTAAGTATAAAGTAAATTTTGAGTTTTTTAAACCTTAAATCATTCTAAATATTATATATAACTATTTAATTATAAAAAAATATATGATAGTATTATTAAGTAAATATAGAATATAAGGTGAAGTTATGGATACTAAATATAATGGATTAAATGATAATGAAATAATAAAATCTAGAAATGAATTTGGTAGTAATGAATTAGAAAAAAAGAAGCAAATAAACATTATTATTGAGCTTTTAAAAGTTTTAAAAGAACCAACTTTATTATTATTAATCATAGCATCATTAATTTATTTTATATTGGGAGAGTATATTGATGGAATAATAATGTTATTTTGCGTTTTATTTACTTGTAGTATAGAATTTATACAAGGTTATAAAACAGATAAAGCATTAGAAGAATTAAATAAATTATCAAGTTTGAATGTTTTAGTAATAAGAAATAATAAAAAAATATATATTAATAGTGATGAAATTGTAGTAGGAGATATAGTTATATTAGAAAGTGGAGATAAAGTTCCAGCAGATGGGATTATATTATTAAATGAAGGACTTAGTGTTGATGAATCTCTACTAACTGGTGAATCTATTGTAGTTAATAAAACAACAAAAGAAGATAATAAAAATTATTTCAAGACAAATATATGTTATAAAGGAACAAATGTAGTGAATGGTAATGCTATTATAAAAATAATATCAGTTGGTAAAAATACGGAATATGGTAAAATAGGTACTTCATTAAATCAAATTGAAGATAATAAAAGTATATTAGATAAACAAATTGATAAAATAATTATGATATATGGTATTCTAAGCATTATATTATTCATAAGTGTATTTTCAGTAACTTTTATAAATAATAAAGAATTATCTTTATCTAATAGAATAATTGAAGCATTAATATCAAGTATAACAATTGGAATAGCAACTATACCAGAAGAAATACCCGTAATTTTAACTATATTTTTAGCAATGGGTGCTAGTAAATTAGCCCATGAAAATACTTTAGTAAAAAATATGAAATCTGTAGAAAATTTAGGAAGAATTACTGTCTTTTGTACAGATAAAACAGGTACCATTACTGAAAATAAAATGAAGGTTTTTAATAAATATATTTTAAATGATAAATTTTATGAGTCAGCATATTTTGCATGTCACAACAATTCATATGATCCAACTGAAATTGCAATAAGAAATTATATTAAAAATTCTAAAATTAAATTTGAAAACAATAGTAAACTAGTTCATGAATATTTATTTAGCGATGAAACTAAAATGATGGGAATCGTACTAAATGAAAATAATAAAAATAATTTATATGTAAAAGGTGCATACGAATATATCATAAAATTATGTGAATTAAATGATAAAGATAAAATAAAAATCGATGAAAAATTTAAAGAATTTTCAAATCTTGGTCTTAGAGTAATTGCAATAGCAAATAAAGAATCTATAAAAATAAAAGAAAATATAAATGATTATAAACTAAATTTTTTAGGTTTAATTGCCTTAGATGATCCAATTAGAAAACATATAAAAGAATCGATTAATACTTGTTATAATGCTGGAATAAGAACTATTTTAATAACAGGAGATAGCGATATAACTGCATCAGCTATTGCAAAGAAAATAGGAATTAAAAATAGTGATAATGTATTAACAGGAGATCAATTAGAAAGAATGGATGACACTGAATT
Source organism: uncultured Bacilli bacterium (assembly GCA_934101235.1). Taxonomy (GTDB): domain Bacteria; phylum Bacillota_I; class Bacilli_A; order RF39; family UBA660; genus UMGS1124. The sequence goes on from CAKORH010000115.1 coordinate 1,870, forward strand.
AATAGAAAGAGTAAAAGATACAAATATTTTTGCTAGAGTATACCCCAATCATAAAATGAGAATTGTTAATGCATTACAAAAAAATAATGAAGTAGTTGCAATGACTGGTGATGGAATAAATGATTCTTCTGCATTAAAAAAAGCAGATATAGGAATATCTATGGGACTAAGAGGAACAAACGTAGCAAAAGAAGCATCCGATATAATTTTATTAGATGATAATTTTAATACAATAGTAAAAACTATAAAGAATGGAAGAAATATTTATAATAATATAAAAAAAGCAATATCATATGTAATAGTTATACATATACCAATTGCCTTGCTATCATTTATAATTCCAATATTTAAATTGCCTCCTTTACTTTTACCAATACACATAGTACTATTAGAATTACTAATAGATCCAACATGTTCTATTATATTTGAAAAAATAAAACCAGATAAAAATATAATGAATAAACCACCTCGTAATAAAAATGAAAATATATTAGATTTAAAAACATTAACAAGATGTATATTTGAAGGCCTAATGATTTTTATTGTAGTTTTCATAACATATTATTACTACATAAAAATTTATGGACATTTAAGAGCATCAACAGTTTCATATACGTTATTAATAATGTGTATTATAATGACTGCTAATACGTTAAAAAATAGAGATTTAACTATAATAAATTTTATAAATGGATTGAAAGATAAAACAATATTATTAATTAATAGTTTAATCTTATTTATTTTATTAATGTTAATTTACGTACCATTTTTACAAATACAAGTGGGAATGTGTAGTATTACTTTAAAAGATTGGGTATTAATAATTATTTTATCACTTCTAGTTACAATACCATTTGATATAACAAAAAAAGTTAAAAAATAAAAAAATATGTTATAATAAATTAAATTATTAATGAATAGGTGATTTAATGTCAAAAGAACAAAATGTAATAAACTATTATGTACTTTGTAATAAACTAAAAAATATTACAAGAACTGGATGGACTGATTGGAAAGTAAATAGAAATAGAATAGAAAGTATCGCGGAACATGTTTATGGTACTCAAATGCTAGCTATTGCAATGAAATCTGAATATAATTATGATATTGATATTATGAAAGTTATTTTAATGTTATCAATACATGAAATTGGTGAAGCAATAATAGGTGATTTAACTCAGTTTCAAATTGATGCAAATAAAAAAGAAAAAATAGAACATGAAGCAGTTCATAAAATATTATCATCTTTAATAGATGGAAAAATGATAGAAAAATTATTTTTAGAATTTGATGCTCATGAGACTAAAGAAGCAAAATTTGCATATTTATGTGATAAACTAGAATGTGATTTACAAAGTAAATTATATGATCAAGAAGGTGTTGTTGATTTAAAACATCAAGAAGGAAATGATACCATAAATAATGAATTAGTTAAAAAATTACTTGATGAAGATAATTCATTTTCTGATATGTGGATTAAATTTGGACAGATTAAATATCCATACGATGATAACTTTATGAACGTATCTAACTATGCATTAAATAATGAATTAGATGAACCATTTACAAAAAAATTAAAATAATGTTGCTCAAACAAATTATTGTTTGAGTTTTAATAACTATTTATAATCAAAAAATAATATTTATCATAAAATAATAAAGAAAGAAGAATATATATGGAAAAAGAATGTATTAAAGTATCTATTATTACTTTAATAGGAAATATTGTATTATCACTTTTTAAAATTATTTCAGGTATTATAGGTCATAGTAATGCTATGATTAGTGATGCAATACATAGTTTTTCTGATGTCGTAAGTACAATTATAGTAATTATAGGAATAAAAATATCAAGTAAAAAAGAAGATAGAGAACATCAATATGGGCATGAAAGATTTGAAAATGTAGCATCAATAATTTTAGCATTTTTATTATTTATAACAGGCGTATTAATAGGTGTAAATGGAATAAATAATATACGTTTAAATAAATATGTAGTACCAACAACTTTGCCACTTATAGC
>CAKORH010000116.1 GCA_934101235.1 uncultured Bacilli bacterium
GTATAAGAACAAGGACCATCATCAAATGTTAAATAAACAACTTTACCATTTTTAGGTATCTCACTCAAATCATCATACACAATAACTTTTTTAGTAACTATTGTTTTATTCCCAGACGAATCTGTAACTGAATAATCTATATTATATTCCCCAGTTTTAGATGTGTCAACATTACTTACTATAACATTATTAGTTAAATCACCATCACAATTATCATATGCACTATAACTAGTATCTTCATACTTAGTTCCTTTATATATATATGTTTTATCTCCATTCAAATTAATTTTAGGAGCTTCATCATCTTTATAATTAATATCTCTAAAAACAGTTTTTTTATTTCCGGATGAATCACTTACCGTATAATATATTTTATTATCTATTCTTTCAACTAAAACATTTTCAGTTAAATCACCATCAACATTATCAAAAGCACTATATCCTTCTTCGATATATGCTTTATTAGGACAAATTTTATTTCCAGAATCTACAAGAGTTATTTCTGGACTTTCCAAATCATCAACATAAATATGTCTAGTCAAAACTTTATTTTCGTTATTATATTTTAAATTATAAACTATACTATAACTCTTATTACTCTTAACATTTTTAGTAACTTTAACATCTTTACTTATATCTTTACAAAATAATTTAAAATATTTACTACAATATTTAGCATAATATCCATCATCTTTATATTTTTCGTTAACATCAATTTTTACATCATTATCTCCAATTAATGAAAAATATATTTTTTTATTTTTAAAACAATAAATACTACTAAAAAAAATTATTCCTATTAAGATAAGTATTATTATGTTTTTTCTTTTCATAATTACCACCCAACTACATAGAAATAATTAATAATTTATGTTTCATTTATAATTATAAATGCACCAAAACCTTCAATAATTAAGCTTGCACATAACATTAAATTAATAGCAGAATCACTTATATATTCTCTATCTATAATTCTATTTGCTACTAATGAAATTAGTAAAGCAATTAAACCTAATATAGAAATTAATACACCAATTGCAAGTAATGATTTATTTTTTTTGACGCGACTAAATTTAGCATTTTCTAATTTAGCAACATTTACATTATTAATTTCTTCTATGATTTCTTTCTCTTCATTTTCATACTTTGTTACTTCAACATTTAAATTTTTATCTTTTTTTATTTCAGTAACTTGTTCTTTACGAGGACTATTATTAACAACTTTTTTTGTATTAGTCTTTTTTACAGGACTTTTAACTGTTTTCTTAGTTGTATTAGATTTACTTGTAGTTTTTTTAGAAGTTGTCTTCTTAGTATCCTTACCCTTAGTATTAGCAACAACGCTCTTTTTATTCGCCATACATTATCACCTAATATAATTATAGATAAATTAGTACTTTTTTGCAAGTATAAAAACATATAAAATTAAATCTTATTTATTATACAATATTATTTACATATAGAATATATATTAGTATGCAAAATATTAATTTGATAAAGTATTATTCTTGACTACAACAGGAAAATGTGTTTAATTATAATCAAGGAGATGAAATTATGAAAAAAAGTTTAAAATATTTGATTGTTTTTGCAATTTGTTCACTACTTATAATAACTGGTGTATCAGCAAAAAATAATGGAAAAAGTTTATTTCAAGCAGATGAAAATTTAAAAATATCTGAAGAATTAAATGGAACGGCATTTTTAGCAGGAAGAAATATTGATGTAGATAAAAAAATCAATGGAATTGGTTTTATAGCAGGCCAAGTTATAAATATTAATTCTGATCAAGAATATCTATTCTCTGCAGCAAGTGATATTAAGATAAAATCTAATATTAAAAATGATGCGTTCTTAGCTGCAGCAAACATAAATATAGAGGGAAATCTTGGTAGAGATGCATATATGGCAGCTGAAAAAATCACTATTGATGGTAATGTAGAGAGAAATATATATTTATCTGGATCTATAGTAGAACTTAACGGTACTTATAAAGGTAATGTTAATGTAGATGCAGAAGAAATAAAATTATCAGATGATATAAAAATAGAAGGAACATTAAAATATAATGAAGATGCAAAAGTAACTGGTTTAAAAGATGACATAAAAACAAAGAAAGTAGCAAGAACTTCAACAAAAATATCATTTAAAGATTATTTAATATCATTTATAAATAACTATATACATATTACGATGTTTGCTATAGTATTAATTTACTTATCAGAAAAACTATTAAAGAATTCATTAAAACAAGTAAAAGACAAATCAGCAAAAACTATTTTAACGATATGTGGAAAAGGATTCTTAATCCTGATTGGAGTACCAATAATTGCTTTAATGTTATTAGTAACTAACTTATTCACATCAGTTGGAATAGTAGGTGGAATAATATATGGAATATTAATATATGTTTCAAGCATATTTACTTCATACTTTATTGCAACAGAATTAGATAATAAATATTTGAAAAAGAATTTAAATAGTTACTTATTAGTAATAGTAGGATTATTTATAATAAGTGTTCTTAAAATCATACCTATAATAGGAGCATTTGTTTCATTATTCAGTTTATTATTCGGGTTAGGTATAACTGGAAATATGATAATAGAATTAAGAACAAACAAATAAAATACTTGCCACCTTTAAGGTGGCTTTTTCATACTATTAAAATAATAAGTATTGACTAAAAACAGTAGCGATTAAACTACTGTTTTTTATTTCGTAATATAAAATTCATTATCCTTAATATCAATATTTATGTTACTTCCAAATAATATTTCATCATTAATTAATGCGTTTGCAATTAATGTTTCTATATTTCTACTTACATAACGTTTAATTGGTCTAGCACCATAATTAACATCAAAACTATTATCAATTATATAATCTTTTGCTCTATCTGTTAAAGATAAAGTCAATTGTTTATCTCTTAATCTTAATTCAATATTCTTAATAATATTATTCAAGATTTCATAAACTACATCTTTAGTCAAAGGTTTAAAAGTAATAATCTCATCAATTCTATTAATAAATTCAGGTTTAAATGTAGCTTTTATACATTCATTGATTTTTTCTTCATAATTACTTTCGCTGTTTAATATATATTCACTTCCTAAGTTGCTTGTCATAATTATAATAGTATTTTTAAAATCTACAGTACGACCTTGGCCATCAGTAATTCTACCATCATCTAATATTTGTAATAATATATTAAATACATCTTTGTGTGCTTTTTCTATTTCATCGAAAAGAACAATACTATAAGGATTACGTCTTACGGCTTCGGTTAATTGGCCTCCTTCATCATAACCAACATATCCTGGAGGAGCACCAACTAATCTAGCAACAGAATGGCTTTCCATATATTCACTCATATCAATTCTTATCATATGTTTTTCATCATCAAATAATTCATACGCAAGCGTACGTGCAACTTCTGTTTTACCTACACCTGTAGGCCCTAAAAACATAAATGAACCTATTGGTCTATTTGGATCTTTAATTCCTGCTCTTGCTCTTTTTATAGCTTCGCTTACTAAATATAAAGCCTCATCTTGACCTTTTACACGTTTTTTCATGTTGTCAAATAAATAAATTAATTTTTCTTTTTCACCACCAACTAATTTAGCTACTGGAATATTAGTCCATTTAGAAATGATTTTAGCAATACTTTCATCATCAACAACATCACTTAAAATAGAACGTTTATTGTTATTATTAAGTTCTTCTAATTCACGTTTTAATGTTGGTATTACACCGTGACGTAATTTAGCAGCAGTTTCCAAATCATAATTGTTTTCAGCAACCTCTAATTCATAAGTCTTACGTTCAATTTCTTCTTTCTTTTTAGAAATATTATCATTGATAACTTT
>CAKORH010000117.1 GCA_934101235.1 uncultured Bacilli bacterium
ATGAAGGATTAAATGTAGAGTATTTAAAAAGTAGAGAAATTTTAGATATAAAACAAGATAATATGAGTGAAGATGATTTTATTGAGGCTTGTTTAGTGTATTTGGAAAATTCAAAAAATATTATAGGAACATTATTGGAAAATAAAGTTTATAATGATGTGAACATGTAATATTATTATGATTTTATTTAATCAAGGTTATAATAATCTTGATTTTTTGTAAATAGTATATTTTTTATATTATGTCATTACACTTGTAAAATAACGAAAAAGATAAATAAAAATAAGAAACTAAGTTAATATTTTTAGTTTCTTTTTATTAATTTACTTCTTATTTTTTATGTGATAAAATATAATTATTGAAAGGGTGTTAGTATGAAAAAAAATGAAAGAGTAGTACCTGTAAAAAATTACATATATTTATTAATTATGATTATTGTAGTAGTTGCATTAACATTTTTAATATTTAACATTAATAAAAATTATCAAACTAAGAAATTAGAAACAAGTTATTTAGCAAATTATTTAACAGTTGTAAAAACAGAAGAATTATCAAATATATTATCTGAACCAAGTAGTGAATTATTTATATTTGTAACAAAAACAAATGACGAAAATATATTTAATTTAGAAACAGATTTAAAAAAAGTTATTAAAAAACATGATTTAAGAGATAATTTCATATTATTAGATTACACTAATGAAAGTAACGTAGAAGAATTAAATAAAATTTTAAAAAGTGATATAGAAACTATACCAGCAATAATTTATATAAAAAACGGTGAGTTTATTAAATCTATTGATAGTAAAGAGTCATTACTAAAATCAAGTGATTTTGAAAAAATGTTAGACGAATATGAGGTAAATTAATGCTTAATGTAGTACTTTTTGAACCTGAGATTCCTGGTAATACAGGAAATATTATGAGAACTTGTGTAGCAACTAATACTAAATTACATTTGATTAAACCATTAGGATTTAGCTTAGATGAAAAATATATTAAACGTAGTGGTGTAAATTATATAGAATATTGTGATTATAAAGTATATGAAAATATAGATGAATTTTTTGAAAAGAATAAAGGAACATATTATTTTTTAACAAGATATGGTAAAAAACCACATACAAGTTTTGATTATAGTAATAAAGATGAGAATATTTATTTTATATTTGGCAAAGAATCAACTGGAATTCCACCACAAATATTAAAACCATATATAAATAACTGTATGAGAATGCCTATGACAGATAAAGTAAGAGCATTAAATTTATCTAATACAGTTGCAATTATGGTATATGAAGCATTACGTCAACAAGATTATAGAGATTTACTATTTACAGAGCCACATAAAAGTGAAGATTTTATAATAGAAAATGGATAATATTAAAAGTTATCTATTTTTTTTGACAATAAAAAAATCTAGATAAACTAGACTATTTTTGACATCCACAATCACAGTTGCAGTTATCACCACATTCACAATCATCGCAATCACAATTATCATTTATAATAATTGCACTAGCTGGACACATTTCACTTGCTTCAATTGCTTCATCTGTAACTTCATCACTTATCATAACAGTTCTTCCATCATCACCGAAAGTAAAGTTATTTGGAGCAACATTACAACATGCTCCACAACCAAAACATCTATCGTCTAAAAATTCTATTTTTTTCATACTATTCCTCATTTCTAAAATTATTATACTATTAATTAACGTTATTATCAAATAAAATCAAAAATAAAAAAATGTAGAATAATGACAAATTATATGTTAAAATTAATACGATAGGTGATCAATATGAAAACAAGAATGGACAAGTACACGGAAACTCCAACATTAAAAAGTAGATCAGAAAAAAATAAAGAACTTTATGAACAAATAAGAAATTCTAATATTGAAAAATATGAAATTAACCCAAATGCAAAAATTATAGGTGAAGATATTAATTCTATAGATGTTGAAAAAGTAAAAAGTATGTTAGATAAACAATATAGAGATAATTATCCCAAAAGAAATTTTGATTATTCAGATAACATAGATCTAGAACCTGAAAAAAAATATGATACAAAAGAGTATGATATAAATGCAATATTAGAAAAAGCACGTTCTAAACAAAATGTAGATTATGAAAAAGAAAGATTAAAAAAAATTCAAGACACAGGCTATGACATACTAAAAAATTTGAATATAAAAGATAAAGAAGAAGAAACTATTGAAGAGACAGAAGAAAATATTATGAACTTAATAAATACAATTACGGCATTAGAAATGAAAAATCAAGAAAGCGGTAATACAACAGCTTTAGATTTATTAAGTGATTTAACTGATAATGATACTGAAACAGTATATAAAACAATGGAATTGGATAAAGAAAAAATAAGTGAAAAAACTAGAGATAATCTTGATGAAGAAGATCTTTCTATAGAAGAAAAATATGATGATTTTAAAGAATTAGAAATGGATTTAAAATCTAATAATATTGCAATAAAGATAGTAATAATAGTTATAATTATTTTAATACTAATATTTGGTTTTATATTTATAAATAATCATTTTAATTTAGGACTATTTTAATATAGTTCTATTTTTTTTCATATTATTAAGTATGAAATATTTTAAAACAAAAAAAACTATAAATAATAAACAAAACAAAGTGAGTATAATATTAATTGCAATAACATTAATAGTAATTTTTATAATGAATTTATATATAAAAAATCTAAGTAATAGTACAACATTTCTATCAAAAATAAAAATAGAAGAAATAACAAAATATTATTTAAATCAAACAATAAAAAAATACATTAACTTAAATACTAATGATTATATAAAAATAAATTTGGTAAATAATAATATTGTAAGTGTAGATATTGATAATTATAAAAGTAACATACTTTTAAAATCATTTTTAGAAGACTTAGAACAAAATGCAAAAAATATTGAATGGGGAAATATCAATAATTATTATAATTTAGAAATAGTTAAGTGTGACAATGGTTTAATAATATTTGTACCTTTCGGTGTAGTTTTTAAAAATGCAATGTTTGCATCATTAGGTCCAAAAATTCCAGTAAAAATAAGTTTTTTAGAAAATATAGAAGCATATATTGATGTTAATGTAGAAAACTATGGAATAAATAATTCACTTATAAAGTTATATTTAAATATAAAAATAAAAGAATTAATTGAAATGCCTATGGATAATAGAATAGAATTTATAGAATATAAATATTTAATATCTAGTAAAGTTATAAATGGTAAAGTACCTTCAATATATTATGATAAGATAAATTCAAATTCATCCATAGTAAATAACGATGTAAATGCCCCAAATTGATATAGATTTATAGAACTTAGAGTGTTATACTTTTAATATAGGTGGTGATTACTTATGAACAATAAAATATTTATTAATGATAGTATAAGTAGTGGTATAAGTAATTACTTACTTATAAAGTCAGGTAAAGATTATGACAAATCTCATATATTTGAAGTATATATTATTAGATGTTTATGTAAAATATATGGAGATATAAATATATTAAATCCATATAGAATAGATAATGAATATAGTTTTAAAAGTAATTTAATAATGTATGGATTAAAAGTAAACGAAATGGAAGAATTCATATCATTAATGGATGATTATTCAAAATGGTTAAATAGTGAGAAGAATGTAGGTAAAACAGATATTACTAGTAAAATAGAAATATGTTTAATAAATATGATTATGGTTAGAAATAAAGCAAAGAAATTTACTAGTGAAGAAATAGAATTCTTTGATAAATACTTTGATC
>CAKORH010000118.1 GCA_934101235.1 uncultured Bacilli bacterium
GCTAATGCACGTACAAATACCTAATAATTTGGATTATACTTATTATGATCGCAAAATTGATGATTCGAAGAAACCTAGTCAATGCTATAGTTCACTTGTATCTCCAATTTTATATGGACCTAATTTAATTATTTGCACACACTGGGAAAAAATTAAAGATGTTGAAAATTCACATTACGGTTGTATTAAAGGTAATAAAAATGAATTAGAAGATATAATGATGGGAGAAAGAGCAAAAAAAATTAGAAGTCAGGTTCCAGAAAAATGTTCGTCCTGTTGTGCTATTTATGATAATCAAATGTTGGAAATGATAAGAGCTCAATTATCATTAGTTAATGATATTAATGACGTTGACTTTTATTTAACTTATTAGGTGCGATATGTTGTATAGTTTTAATATTATATTAACTAATTTGTGTAATGCTCATTGTCCACATTGTTATATGAAAACTAATGAAAATCCTAAAATATTATCTTTTGATCAAATTGATTTATTGGTAGAAAAATTACCTATAAATACAAAAACTATTGTTATTACTGGCGGAGAAATTTTTTTAGCTAAGAATGTTTTAGAGTACTTTTTAAATAAAATTAATAATAAATTTAATAAAATTCAAATAGGATTGGAATCGAATGGTATATATATTTATACTCATGATGCATTGAAAATTTTAAAATATCTAAAAAAATTAAATGTTGATTTTATAAGATTCTCTGATGATCATTTTCATGAAGAGGGTGGTGTTGATTTATATAAAGTCAGAAAGTTAAAAGAAATAGAATCCATTGATACTCCAAAAATTAAATATTTAGTACAAACTAAAGCTTTGTCTATCGGCAGAGCTAAACAATTGAAAGAAGATGAAAAATCTAAGCCTTGTTGTATGAACACTAGTGATAGTGTACAACGTCCATATATTTTTATGGATATTACTGGTAATATGTATTTGTGTGCTTGGAAAAGTGGAAAAAAAGTTGGCAATATTTTTACTGATAGTTTTTTAGAAATAGAAAACAATTTAAAAGATAAAGTAAATGAATGTATTTTAACTGGTAATATACTAGATGCAATCAATATCTTTACTAATGAAAGTAAAGATAGTATAAAAAAAGATATTGATATAATTGGGGAATGCAATGCTTGTATTAAGACATTTATAGAAAGGACATGAATTGTATGAATGAAGATAAATTTACAAAAAAATCATCTATATATGATAAATATAGACCAAGTTATTCTACGGATTTAATAGAATACCTATATACTAAAGCAGGATTTAATAATAAATCAAAAATAGCTGATATCGGTGCTGGGACAGGCATTTTTAGCGAACAACTTCTTAAACAAGGATCACAAGTTATATTGATTGAACCTAATGTTAGTATGTTGAGAGAAGCTAGAAAAAAATTATCTAATTATAAAAATGCTAGTTTTTTATTATCTAATGCCGAAAAAATTGATTTACCATCACATTCATTAGATTATATTACTGTAGCTCAAGCATTTCATTGGTTTGACTTAGAAAAGTTTAAAGCGGAGTGCGAAAGGTTATTAGTAGAAAATGGTAAAGTTTTGCTTACATGGAATATTACTAATAGTGAGACTAAGGTTATGCAAGATTTGGCTTATTTAAATAAATTATATTTAGGAAAATGTTATAATACAAGAGATAAAGAAGATTTGAAAAGTTATTTAAAATTTTTCAAAGGATATATTTTAAATTATTTTGATAATGATTTGGAATTAAATTTAGAACAGTTTATAGGTAGGTGTTTGTCTCGTTCCTATAGTCCTGATAAAAATGACGAAATTTACGATAAATATATAAGTGAATTAAAAAAAATTTTTAATGATAATAGTAAAAATGATAAAATAATTATAAAAAACAAAACAAGAAGTATGATTGGAATGGTAAAATAATATGAAAGATATAAAATACAGTATTTTAGTTCCTTTATATAATAAGAGAGAATACTTAATCAAATATTTTTCGAGAATTATTTCACAATCATATACTAATTATGAAGTTGTTGTCGTAGATGATATGTCTACTGATGGATCATATGAATATTTAAAAGAATCATACAAAAATATTAATTTAATAAAAAATAATAAAAATCATGGTATAGGTTATACAAGAAATGTGTTAATAAGTAATGCAAAAGGTAAATATATAATATTTATTGATCCTGATGATTATATTGAAACAGATTTATTATTGGAAATAGATAAAGAAATTGAAGATGTTGATATTTTGAGATTTCAAAATGTAATTGAACCTATGACACCTAATATGATAGAACAAGAAAAAGGTAAAAATGAATATCGATATGGATGCATTCCGGTTAATAACATAACTGGGGAAGAAGCATTACTTAAATGGTGTTTGGGAGAAAGAAATATAAATACTTTTCCATGGACATATGTAATAAAAAAAGTTTTATATGATAATGTTAATTATCCAGAATTAAATATTTTAGAAGATTTTGCTATTACTCCATATTTAATTGCTAAAGCTAAGAAAATAAAAGCTATACCTTACATAGGTTATCACTATTTATTATATGATGATTCCCTTTCTAGCAATGATAATAATTTATCTAACAAAGTTAAAAAATTACAAACTTTATATACTGTTGTTCAATTAGCAATTATTAATATAAATAATACTAACATTAGTGATAATTCGAAAAAAATTTTTATTGATGATGTAATTAATAGATATAATATTCGTGAAGAAAAAATTAATTATTTATTAAAAATCAATAAGTCGAGAAAATGATATATGTAGTTGTATATAAATAAATTTTAAAATAGAATAAGTTCATTAAATCTATTTAAAAAATTAACCTGAATTCATTTTATTATTACATATTTTCTTTATTTTTTTATATAGTTTATTAGAGGTGAATTATGAAGAAATTTGTAGTTTTTATTTTATTAATGTTTGTATTTAGTTTAAATGTTTTTGCAGAAGAAAAGAAATATAGTATTTTAATGGAATATTCTACTGGTAAAATTTTAATGGATGAGAATAGTTTAGAAAAACGTGCTCCAGCAAGTATGACAAAAATTATGACTTTATTATTAATTATGGAAAAAATTGATCAAGGAAAAATTAAATTAACAGATGAAGTAACTATAAGTGAAAATGCAAGTAATATGGGTGGAAGTCAAGTATTTTTACAACCAGGAGAAGTAATAAAGGTAGAAGATTTAATAAAAAGTATATGTATTTCTAGTGCTAATGATTCGGCAGTTGCTATGGCTGAATATGTAGGTGGAAGTGTAGAGAAGTTTGTTGATATGATGAATAAGAAAGCAAAAGAATTAGATTTAAAAAATACTAACTTTGTTAATGTACATGGTCTTGATGATGACTCACATTATTCATGTCCTTATGATATGGCAATTATGGCTCGTGAACTTATTAAACATGAAAATATTTTAAAATATTCCAGCACTTATGAAGAATATTTTAAGAAAAATGATGGAAGTAGTGTATGGATGGTGAATACTAATAAACTCATAAGACATTATAAAGGATTAGATGGCTTAAAAACTGGTTTTACAGATACGGCTGGTTATTGTTTAACAGCAACTGCAAAAAGAAATGGAATGAGACTTATTAGTGTTGTTATGGGAAGTGATACAAGTGAAAATAGGAGTAAAAGTACAGTTGAATTAATGAATTATGGTTTTAATAATTATAAACTTAATACTATTTATAATAAAAATATTAAATTAGGTAAAGTAAAAGTATTAAATGGTAAAAAAGATTATGTTGATTT
>CAKORH010000119.1 GCA_934101235.1 uncultured Bacilli bacterium
AAATAAACATAGTAATTGTATAGAGAAAGATTTAGATATATTTGATGAAACTATAAAGTGGTTAGATATATATTTTAGTGGTAAGTGTCCTAATTTTACTCCTAAATATAAAATAGAAAATTTAACTCCATTTAGAAAAAAAGTAATAGATATAATGTTAGATATTCCATATGGTAGTTTAGTTACATATAAAGATATTGCTATACAAATTGCAAAAGAAAGAAATATCGATAAAATGTCTTCTCAAGCTGTTGGTAATGCTGTTGGTTGGAATCCTATATGTATAATTATTCCATGTCATAGAGTAATAGGTAGTAATATGAATTTAACTGGTTATGGTGGAGGAATAAATAATAAAATTAAGTTATTAGAAGTTGAGGGACATAATATTAATAAATTTGTTATTCCCAAGAAAGGTAATAAATTATGAATAGATGTAAATGGTGTAATTTAAATAATTTAAAATATGTGGAGTATCATGATAAAGAATGGGGAGTATTAAATTTAGATGATAAGTATTTATTAGAAATGTTAATATTAGAATCTTTTCAGGCTGGATTATCTTGGGAATGTGTTTTAAATAAAAGAGATGCGTTTAGAAGTGCTTATGATAATTTTGATATAGATAAAATATGTTTATATGATGATAAAAAAATAAATGAGTTAATTAATAATAAAGATATTATTAGAAATAAACTTAAAATTATTTCAAGTGTAAATAATACTAAGATATTTAAAGAGATAGTAAAAGAGTATGGTACTTTTTCTAATTATTTAAAAATATTTAGTAATGGTAAAATATATTATGAAATAGATAAAACTAGTTCTTGGTTATCAGATGATATATCATGTGATTTAAAACGTAGAGGTATGAAGTTTGTTGGTACTACAATTATTTATTCTTTTTTACAAGCTATAGGTATAATTTATTCACATGATAAAGATTGTTTTTTATATAGAGGTAAGTTATGAATAAAAATGAAATATATGAATTTATAAAGAGTAAGAATATTTGGTATCAAGTATATGAACATAAGGCAGTATATAATATGAAAGAATTAGATAGTTTAGATTTGCCTTATAAAGATAGTGATGCTAAGAATTTATTTTTAAGAGATGATAAAAAGAAAAATTATTATTTGGTTACTTTAAAAGGTGATAAGAAAGTTGATTTAAAAAAAATTAGAAAAAATAATAATTTAAGAAATTTAAGTTTTGCTAGTACTTCAGATTTAAATGATATTTTAAATTTAATGCCTGGTTCTGTTAGTCCATTAGGTTTATTAAATGATAATGAATTAAGAGTTATTTTATATATTGATAGTGAATTATTATTAAATGATGGAATAATTGGTGTACATCCTTGTGACAATACTGCAACTATATTTTTATATGTTAATGATTTAATTAATATAATTAAAGAACATGGTAATGAAGTTATTATTCAAAAAATATAGTATGTTTTCTTAAAATAGTAAAAATTATTAAATTCTAGTAATGTTTCCTGTTATATTTAGTTATATTATACTAAAATTTATATGAAAGGAAGATAATATGAATCAAAATGATATAGGTAAATTTATTTCAAGTTTAAGAAAAAAGAAAAAATTAACTCAAAGTGAGTTAGCAGAAAAGTTAGGAGTATCAGTAAAATCGGTTAGCAATTGGGAGAATGGTAGGAATATGCCTGATTTATCATTATTTAAACCATTATGTAATGAATTAGGTATTACAGTTAATGATTTAATTAGTGGAGAGATAGTAGATGATAAAAAATATAAAGAAGTTGCAGAAGATAATATAATTAAAACTATAGATTATTCTAATAAGAATATTCGTAATAGTAAAAAAATTATTAGTTTGTCTTTTATAGTATTTGGAGTATTACTTACTAATATGGCATTAACTATAATACCTAGTGAATCTAGTTGGGGTAGTATATATTCAGTTATTGGTTGTTTAATATCTATTATAGGTTTTTTTAGATTGATTAATAAATGTAGTTGGGTAAAACGTATATTATATTCAATTGTATATTTTGTAATATATGTTAGTATGTTAATTATAATAGATTATGTAAGTGTTATTATTAATAAAGAGGCACCTAGATTTTCTTATTTAAAAATATATGATGATAATATGATTTTGTATAAAGCATTTAATTATGATGTATATAGGATAAATGTTAATAAAAGTAGTGAATATTATATAATAGATAAAGATAAGAAATATACTATGGATACAGTACCTAATATACCTTTTAATAGAAGTAAATGTGGTATAGATAATATTATTAAATATAAGAGTTTATATGTTGGTGATAATAGTAATGATGGTAATTTAATAAGTAATTTACCATTAAGTGAGTATGGTTATGTATTTAGTATAGATAATGATAATCTTGGATTAATAATAAATTATAATATAACAGATTGGTATATAAACAGTGATAATTATATTAAGAACAGTTTAATATATAATTCAGTTTCTATATTCTTTTTAATAGATAATATAGAATATATTACATTTAATTTTAGTGGTAATAGTTATAAAATTACTAGAAATAATATAGAAAAATATTATCCTGATTATGAAAAAATTAAATATGATACTTTTAGTAAGTATGTTGAAAATATAATAAATGATGATGAAATAATAGAAAATATATTTGATAAATTGTTTAGTTAGATAGTAGACACAATATTTTATATTTATTGTGTTTTTTCTTTTTTAAGTTATATATTAATGTTATTATAAGTATATAAGAAGTAAGGTGATTGTATGAGATATAAAGTATCTAAAAGAATTTTGATATTTTTGTGTTTATTTGTTTCAATAGGTGCTTTAATAGGAAGTATATGTATGTTTATTGATCCTAGTGGGAAATTACTTGGCATGAGTGATTTATTACCATATTTTAAAGTTTTACCATTAAGTAATATATTATTTCAGGATTATATATTTTCTGGTATTTCATTATTAATAGTTAATGGTATATCTAATTTAATTGCAGTATATTTTCTTATTATGAATAAAATGTTGGGTAGTATATTAGGTATGGTATTTGGTATTACTTTAATGTTATGGATTATTATACAATTTATTATATTTCCTACAAATATATTATCAATAAGTTTTTTTATAATTGGTATAATAGAATTTTTATTTGGATATATGACATATGTTTTTTATAAACAAGAGAATTTTAAATTTGATATAGATAATTATAAAATTCTAAAAAATAAAAGTGATACTTTGGTAGTTTATTTTTCTAGAATGGGTTATACAAGAAAGATTGCGTATGAAGAGGCAATAAAGAATAAGGCAAATATTTTAGAATTAAAAACTAGTGAACTTACCTCTTCAACTAAAGGTTTTTGGTGGTGTGGAAGATTTGGTATGCATAAATGGTGTATGAAAATAAATGATATTAATGTAGATTTAAAGAAATATAAAAAAGTTATTATAGTATCTCCTATTTGGGTATTTAGTATTTCAGCACCTATAAGAGATTTTTGTTATAAATATAAGAGTGATATAAATAATGTAGAATATATTTTTGTACATTTTATGAAAACGAATTTTTTAAGAGTTTCAGATGAAGTTGATAAGATTTTAAATAAGAAAAGAATAAAATATACATCTATATGTTCTAGGTTTGGTAAAGTTATAAAGTATAATGTATATAAGTGATTTAATGGAGGTATTGTGTGTTATTAAGAATAAAAAATATAATTTATTTAAATTATAAAAAAATAATATTTTTTGTATGTTTTATATTGTTTTTG
>CAKORH010000120.1 GCA_934101235.1 uncultured Bacilli bacterium
GTTGTAGTTTTTTTGTAAATATAATGTATTAAAGTTTAGAAATTATTTAGTTAATATTTTAAATTATTTAAAACTATGATATTATTTTTATAGGGTGAACGTATGAAAAGTAAATTTAAAAATATAGATAAACCTTTATTTTTTTTAATGCTTATTTATACAGTACTTGGTTTAGTAATGGTATTTAGTGCTTCAAGTATGACTGCTGTTTTACAATATGGTAAAAGTGAATCTTACTTTTTTACGCGTCAATTATTCTTTGTAGTTATGGCTTATGTAGTTGGCTTTTTTATCATTTTTATGCCTTATAAATTTATACGTCCACTTAAGAAAATACCTAATATAATTGCGTATATTGCTATAGGTTTATTAGTATTAACACTTCTTTTTGGAGAAAATATTAATGGTGTTACTAGTTGGCTTAAGATTTTTGGACCCGTACAGATACAACCTAGTGAGTTTGTTAAAACTATGACAATATTATTTATTGCATTTAGTTTTTCTAATCCTAAAAAGATATTTAAAAATTATAAATTTCTTAGATATTTTGTATATGCAATGATATGTTTCTTTTTGATTGCTAAACAACCTGATTTAGGTACTGCTATGATACTTGCTATGACATGCTTTTGTATGTTTTTAGCTATTCCTTTGAAAGATAATAATTTTAAAAGAATTAAGGTAGTTTGTAGTGTTGTTGCATTAGTTGGTGTATGTTTATTTGTATTTGGTGGAGATATACTTAAAAATGTAAGTTTTTTAAATAAAGAACAATTAAGTCGTTTGACATATAATAATCCTTGTACTAGATATAGTGAAAAAACTGGTTATCAAGTATGTAATGGGTATATTGCTATAAATAATGGTGGTTTATTTGGTGTTGGATTAGGTAATAGTACTCAGAAATATTTATATTTGCCTGAAGCGTATACTGATTTTATATTTCCGGTTGTAGTAGAAGAATTAGGTGCTATAGTAGGTGTTTTAATAATACTAGGTTATTTAATAATATTATATAGATTATTGCGTATTGCTAAGAGTGCAGATACTTTAACCGGGGCAATGATATCATATGGAACTTTTGCACTTATACTTAGTCATTTATTAATTAATTTCTTAGGTATACTTGCAATAATACCTCTTACTGGTGTTCCAGTTCCATTCTTGTCTAATGGTGGTAGTTTTGCATTTAATTTAATAATATTATTGTTTATGTGTGAAAAAGTTAATATTTTAACTAATGAAAGAAAATTAAAAAGAGAGATAGATAGATTATAATGAAGAAAAATGTGGTTATAGCTGGTAGTGTTATAGTTTTATGTGGTTTTTTAGCTGTATTTATAATACTATATAGTGCTAAGATAGAAAAACAAGAAGATGATAGAATACAAGTATCTTTACATAAATGTGTTGATGGAGATACTGCTTGGTTTAAAACTAAGGATGGAATAAAAAAATATAGATTTTTAGGTATAGATGCTCCAGAAGTAGATGAAGAGTATGGAACTATAGCTAGTGATTATACTTGTGATGCATTAAAAAATGCTAAAAATATAGAAATTGAATATGATAAAGTAGGTAAAAAGATTGATAAATATAATAGAGAGTTAGTATGGGTATATGTAGATAATGAATTATTAGAAAATAAATTGTTAGATTTAGGATATGCAAAAATTAAGTATATATATGCTAATTATGATTATTTAACTAATCTTTATAAAAGTGAGAAAAATGCTAAAAATACTAAGAGTGGTTTATGGAAAGATTATGTAGAAAAAGTATATAATAATTATTATACTATTACATTAAATTATACATATAAAAATGATGTTATAAGAGTACTTGAAAATAGTAATTTAGTTAATATTAAGAATCCTTATAAAAATGGATGTAGGTTTATTGGATGGCTTGATAATAATTATTTATTTGATTTAAGTACTAATATAAAGAAGGATTATAAATTAAAGGCAAGTTTTGAATGTTAGGAGGAATATTATGAAAATACTTGTTACTGGTGGTTTAGGATATATAGGAAGTCATACTGTAGTTGAATTATTAAATAATAATTATGAAGTTATAGTAATTGATAATCTATCTAATTCTAAAATAGAAGTAAAAGATAGAATAGAAAGTATTACTGGTAAGAAATTTGAACTTATAATAAGTGATTTAGAAGATGAAGATGTTTTAAGAAAAATATTTAGTGAAAATGATATTAATAGTGTTATACATTTTGCTGGATTGAAGGCTGTAGGTGAAAGTGTAGAAAAGCCAATATTATATTATAAAAATAATTTAGAAAGTACATTAAATTTATGTGATATAATGAATGAATTTAATGTTAAGAAATTAGTTTTTTCATCTTCTGCTACTGTGTATGGTAAACAAGATATTTTACCTATTAAAGAGGATGCTAGTTTATCTACTACTAATCCTTATGGATCTACTAAGTTATTTATAGAATATATTTTAGATGATATATATAAGAGTGATAATAATTGGAGTATTGTAAAGTTAAGATATTTTAATCCTGTAGGTGCTCATGAATCCGGATTAATAGGAGAAGATCCTAATGGTATTCCAAATAATTTATTGCCATATGTTAGTAAGGTTGCTAATAAGGAATTACCTTTCTTAAATGTATTTGGTAATGATTATGATACTAAGGATGGTACTGGAGTAAGAGATTATATTCATGTTGTTGATTTAGCTAAAGGACATTTAAAAGCAATAGAATATGCTAATAAAAATAATGGTTCAGTTGCTATTAATTTAGGTACTGGAACTGGGTATAGTGTATTAGATATAGTTTCTTCATATGAAAAATGTAATAATGTTAGTGTACCATATAAAATTGCACCTAGAAGAAGTGGAGATATAGCAGAGTGTTATGCTGATCCTAGTAAAGCAAAAGAACTTCTTAATTGGGAAGCGGAAAAAGGTTTAGATGATATGGTAAAAAGTGCATATAATTTTATAAAGAAAAATGATAATAAATAAGTGGATTTGTATCTACTTATTTTTATTATGTTTGACCATTAAAGGTCAAACATAAAAACCACCTGCTATGCAGGTGTGAATAGAAAAGAGCTCTGCCCACCAGAAAACATAAAAATCTCCTTCTGTTATAATATATTATGATTTGCCGATCAAATACAAAAAACAGGAGGAGGTTTTTATGTTGAAATCAAAAACGAAGAGTAGAGATATTGACGAAAGTCAATTATCTCATACTAAATATAATTGTCTTTATCACATAGTATTTATCCCAAAGTATAGAAGAAAAGCCATATATGGTAAACTTCGCCGGGATATAGGAATAATCTTAAGAAGATTATGTGAATATAAAGAGGTGGAGATAATAGAAGCTCATGCATGCGTTGACCATATACATATGCTTTTAAAGATTCCGCCTAAACTTAGTGTATCACAATTTATGGGATATCTAAAGGGAAAAAGTGCGTTGATGATATTTGAAAATCATGCGAATTTAAAGTATAAGTATGGACAAAGAACATTTTGGGCTAGAGGATATTATGTGAGTACGGTAGGATTAAATAAAAATACAATAAAAAAATATATAAGAGAGCAAGAAACAGAAGATATGATACAAGATAAAAGAAGTGTAAGGGAATATGAAGACCCTTTTAAGGGTTGTTAGAGTGACAAAGGCGATTGGCAAATCAAAAAGCTACCAAATGGTAGCTGCCAGCGATAGCCCTTATAGGGCTTTGTAAAATACCACTAGTTAAACTAGTGGATTTTTATT
>CAKORH010000121.1 GCA_934101235.1 uncultured Bacilli bacterium
AGTTAATTCACTAACTTTTTTATCTACCTTAGTAATTTTACCAACAACACCATATTCATTAATAACCCCTAATCCATTACTAACTTTATTATCACTTCCATACTGTATAATAAAATTACTCTTACTATAACTTTCTTTATAAATTACTTTAGATACTAAATAATTATAATTTATTAACTTAATATTACTTA
Organism: uncultured Bacilli bacterium; assembly: GCA_934101235.1. Classification (GTDB taxonomy): domain Bacteria; phylum Bacillota_I; class Bacilli_A; order RF39; family UBA660; genus UMGS1124. The sequence goes on from CAKORH010000121.1 coordinate 192, forward strand.
AAAAAGTATCACTTTCTTTTATTTCATTCTCTAAATACTTAATCTTATCATCTTTAATATTTATAATAGCATCATAATAATTATTATCTATTTTAAATACTCCAAATACATTACCCATAAAAAAACATATATTATCTCTAAATAAAATAATTAATAAACATATTATTAAACTTAAAAATATTTTCTTATACATTACTATTCTCCTTAAAAAAACTATAATAATTATTTGAATTTGTTATTAAATGATCTAAAAGAGGTATACCTACTATATTACATGCATCCATTAATCTATTAGTCATTTCTATATCAGCACGACTTGGCATTACATCACCAGATGGATGATTATGTATAATAATTACACCACTAGCATTACATTTTATAGCATTATATATAACATCTCTAGGATGTAACATAGTCTCATCTTTAGTACCTATAGTTATTACTTTATAATTTATTAATCTTTTCTTATTATCTAAATATATAGCAAGTAACTTCTCTTGTTTTAATCCTACAAACATACTTTTAAAAGTATCATGTACCACATCACAATTATTTAATTTCATCATATTAACTATATTAATATTACTTACTCTTTTACCTAATTCAATACTAGCCTTAATACTAACTGCCTTAACTATACCTACTCCTTTAATCTTACTAAGTTCACTTAAAGAAATATTATTTAAATCATTTATATTACTTATACTACTTAATATATTATTACTAACTTCTTTAACACTAACATTCTTTGTTCCACTTCTTAATATTATTGATAACAATTCTTCATTAGTTAAATTACTCTCACCTACATTAATTAATCTTTCTCTAGGTAATTCAGTAATTGGCATATCTTTTAATCTCATAAACTATCTTTATACCTTTCTATAATCATTTTATTTATACTTAAAAATACTACTTCACTTTCATTATTCATAATACTTTCATAATTATTAATTTCACTAATTAACTTCTTATCACTTATCTCTATATCTCTTAAATAATACTCTATTCCTAAACTATCTAAATACTTACTCATAGTATTAATATTTTTATCTTGTTTTAAAATAGCATAATATACTCTATATAATTCATTATCATTTACTATAATAGAATTATTATACTTACTACTATATGTAGCAGCTACACTCATATCAGTAAATACTCCTATTTGAAATGCCTTATATTTTTTCTTAAAAATATTATCTACACTACCACTAAAACATACATAATATCCTATACCTATACCTATTATTATAAGAATTATATTTTTTCTAAATTTCTTCATAACATCACCAACTATATATTAAAATATTTAATCTATATAATTTGTCGAATTATATTGTATTTTTTAAAAAAATAAATTATAATAACTACCCAAAGAAAGGACGAATTATATGATTACACCTGGAAATATAGTTTTACAAGATAAAACTAGAATAAATAAAGTAAATTATAAAGATAATGCCTATAATAGATTTAGTATAGTTTTATTTACTTATACTAATAATGATAAAACATATGCATGTACTACACCAATAATAAGTAGATATAAAGCATTAAATAAAATAGATAAATCTATTAATTACTTATATATACCAAATGCAATATTAAATGAAAAAAAGTTTTCCGTAATAAAATTAGATTCTACATATTTATATGAAGAAAAAGAATTACACACCACTAACTTTTCTATAGACATAGATTTATTAATTAATATAAATAAACAATTATTATTAGTAAATTTAGATAGTGAAATAGATGAATTTATTAAAACAGAAATTAAAAAAAGTCTAAAAAAATTAAGACAACAAAAAAGAAAAATAAAAGAGCAAGAAAAAATAAATAATGAAACTCGTAAATTAAAATTAAAACAAGCATATAAAAAATAATATGATTGTTTTTTTTATGTATATTTTTATTATATTAACATAATATTCATTGAAAGGTTTGTGACTTATGGAAAAGAAGGAAATAATTGAAAATATATCTATAAGAGGTAATGGATGTATATTCTTAGGAGTTGTTGGAGCAGTTAGAACTGGTAAAAGTACTTTTATTAAAAAAGTTATTGAAAATCTAGTAGTTCCAAACATAAAAGATGAAAATGATAAAAAAATATGTTTAGATGAAATACCTCAATCATCTACTGGTAAAACAATTATGACTACAGAACCTAAATTTGTACCATCTAATGGAGCAACTATAAAAATAGATGAATTCGAAACTAATATAAAGTTAATAGATTGTGTTGGTTATGTAGTAGATTCTGCAACAGGATTTCAAGATGAATTAGGAAATCCACGTCTTGTTAAAACACCATGGTATGAAACAGAAATACCATTTGTTGAAGCAGCAGAAATAGGCACTGAAAAAGTAATAAAAGATCACTCTACTATAGGTATAGTAGTTACTACTGATGGTTCAATTGGTACACTAGGTAGAAATGACTATATAGAAGCAGAAGAAAAAGTAATAACTGAACTAAAATCAATTAATAAACCATTTATAGTAGTATTAAATAGTACTCACCCAAGTAGTGATGCAACAATAAGTATTAAAAATGAATTAGAAAATAATTATAATGTACCTGTAATTCCAATGGACATTGAAAACATGAACGAAGTAGATATGTATAATATATTACGTAATGCATTATATGAATTCCCTATTACAGACGTATCAATAAATATACCAGAATGGATACATGTACTTGATAAAAAAGATCCTATAAAAGAAGAATACATATCAAAAATAAAAGAATGTATAACTAACGTAGAAAAAGTAAAAGATGTAGATAATATGATTAACTATTTCACAAATAGTGAATACATAACTGATGCATATATATCAAATGTAGATACCGGAAATGGTATAGTAACCCTTAACTTAAATAGTAGTGAAGAACTATATAATGAAACTCTAAAAAATATTATGGGAGACGTAGAATTATCCAAAGCCGGACTATTAAAAATATTCTCTGATTATAGAAACAATAGAGAAGAAACAGAAAGTATAAAAAATGCTATTAAAATGGCTAAAAATACTGGTTATGGTATAGTATACCCTAGTCTAAAAGATATGAAATTAGAAACACCAGAAATAATAAAACAAGGTTCACGTTATGGAGTTAAATTAAAAGCTGTAGCATCAAGTATACATTTATTAAAAGTTGATGTAGAATCTTCATTCGAACCTATTATAGGTACAGAATTACAAAGTAAAGAATTAATTGATTATATTATGAAAGATTACGAAACTGATCCATCAAACATTTGGAAAAGTGAAATATTTGGTAGAAGTTTAGACGAAATAGTAAAAGAAGGTATTCAAGCCAAATTATCTATGATGCCTGATGCTACAAGATACAAACTAGCTACTACAGCAACAAAAATAGTTAATAAAGGTTCTAATAACTTAATTGCTATTGTAATTTAACCCAATAATGGGTTTTTTTAAATTTATTATATTTTTCATTTACAAAATTATATAAATTATAGTATATTAATCTTGGAGGGTTTATGGAAGAAGATATATATAAAATAATTAAAAAATATAATTG
>CAKORH010000122.1 GCA_934101235.1 uncultured Bacilli bacterium
GTTAAGGCTTGATTTGCAGTAGCACCTATTCCTTTCATATTAGCAACAAAAATACTATCAATCACATTATATAGGGCTTGTAAAACCATAGAAATAATCATTGGTAACCCCATTTTTAAAATAAGTTTAGAGATTGGAACTGTTGCCATTATATTTTTTCTTTCTTCTTTCATAAATCCTCCTTATCTTTGCGAGAAAAAAGAGGCAAAATCCATAAACTGGATTTACGCCTCTTTTTTGAAAGCCACTCGTCTTACATATAAAATTATACTACTTTTTTTAATTTTTTCAATAACTTTTTTGAGCAGTAAACACTATTTATATAGCAAAATCATTTTTTCTATACGGTATAAAAATAGTACATGCTCCATTTATCATATCATCTACTATATTATTTATAAAATTATATTTTTTGCAATATTTTAAATATTATTGGCTTTAATAGTAAGTATATTACATAACCAACAATACCACCTAAAACATTAGTTATCAAATCAGTTATATCTGATGATCTAGATGCATTTATTAGAGGTTGTAATATTTCTATACATAAACTTAATAGAAAAGTATATAAAATAACTTTTAATAGTTTTATATTCTTTCTTTGTACTAAAGGTAATAAAAATCCAAATGGAATTGTCATTACAACATTTAAGATTATTTGTTTAAAAAAGTCACCTCTACCATTTATGACATCAATAAACGGTTCTAAATTCATTCTATAATAAGGATGATTAAATATAAATGGCAAAGATGTTATTATTGGCATTAAAGTAAAATACAAAACAAAAGATAAATATATATACATAGTTGTATTTATAAAAAATATATCTTTTCCCTTCATTTTCCATTTTTTATAAAATTTCCAGAAATATATTATTATTAAAACTATAAAATCTATTAATATTTTCATAATATTCTATCCTTATAAATTACTACTTTCTAAGAAATCAACTTTTAACTTATCATATACTTTAGTTTCAAGTTTTGATTTTTTCTTTAATTTCTCAAATTCTTCTTCTAAAAGAAGAAACTCTTCTCTCGCACTCATTGCATGATCTGATATACACAATTTTCCTATAAAATTAGAAAACATAAATCTATATATTAAAGCACATAGACCTTTTTTATTAACACAGTTTTCATATTCACCTTTAGGAAGTATTTCATATCCTAATTTTTTAAGAACATCATATTCTTCAATAATTGCATCCATAATTAATAAAGAATAGTCTTTATCTTTCTTCAATAACTTTAAATTACCATTTACTTTATAACTAGCAAATACTAGTGGTAAAACAGCACAAGCATGTGCTTTAAGATAATCATTCATTTTATTATCTATAATTACTTTTATTTTTGTTTCTTTAAATATAGATTTTATAAATTCATTACTTATATCTTTACCATCTACTCTGCCAATTTCAATTTTATTTAAACAAATTGAATTTACATACCCATCATATTTTTTACCTGCTGCCATAAAGAATGCAAATAATATATTTTTATTTTTTATATTCATATATTTTTCAACAGTTATATTATTACCTACAAATATTATATTTTTACTTTTATTATTTTCTATGATTGGAATAATATCATCTAAAGAAGAAAACCTCGTAACTACAAATATCACATCATAAATATCATTTTCTTCTAACTTATTTATTATATTTAAAAAATCTACTGTTTTTCTTCCAAATTTATGTTTTATAACAACACCATTATTTTTTAAATTTTCATAAGTTTTACCTCTAGCTAAAATAGTCACATCATTACCTTTTTTTATAGAATGTGCTAAATTCAATCCAAGTACACCTGCACCAATAATTAATATTTTCATTTAAATCAATCCTTTTTATTTAAGATATAACAAAAAATTATTATTTTGTCTTTTCACTTTACACAATAAATTATAACATAAAAAACAGATTATTTTAAATTAGTATATTTATTATAGTTGATAATTTGCTAATAAGTAATATAACTAAAAAAGACTAAGATTTTTCACAATCTCAATCTATTAATTACTTTTCTTCTAGAATTCTTTCTTCTTTATATTATTAATTATTATAGTTGTAACAATACCTAATATAGATATTATAAATAATGTAATATATGTTGTAATATTATCACTTGTTTGTGGATTTTTAATATTTTCAGTTACTTCTTTTTTAGTTTCACTAATAGTAAATTTGCTTTCTGCTATTCCACCATCGTTAAATACTACTTTTAATTTATGTTCGCCAGCATTTAATTTACTTAAATATTCTTTTTTTAATATTATTATTGTGCTACCACTTTCAGAAGTATAATTATTTGTATCTAATAAAGTACCATCAACATATACTTTACCACCATTTTGAAACAAACTATAATCTGCATCAATTCTAAATTTAGCATTAATGCTTTCATTAATTATATATTCTTGATTTTCACCTTCTAAGAATTTATATATTTTTGATATTTCTGATTTTTTATTTGGATATTGAAATGTAAATTCATAAGTACATCTAGTATAATAATCATATCTTGTTTCAAGTTTAATGCCGATATCAATATCACTATAATCTAATGCAGATCCTGTATATTGCATATGAAATCCTTTGAAAACTTCGCTTTTTTTAGTTCCAACATTCACTGCAGTTAATATTGCTTTATTTTCTTTCTTATTTCCAACTATCTTTATAACAGCTTCACTTTCATTGTCTGTTTTTGATAAACCATTATTATCTTTTTTATAATATAGTGTCTCATCTAGATCTGCAAATGACTTTAATCCTTCTGTTAACTCATCAGTTTTTGAAAAATCTATTATATATTCTTGACCTTTAGTTAAATCTATTACACCTTTTGATGATATATCATTATAAATATTTTTAATTGTTGTGTTAAAAACAATATTTTTTCTTTCAAATTCAACATCCAATTTACCATTAAATTTACTTGAATCTAATTTGAATGTAGATTTAGCTTCACCTTCTATTTTTGTCATAGGATAATACCATTTATTAATTTTTAATTTTATAGATGTATTAGCACCTACAACACTTGTATCCTCAATTTCTTCAATTATAAATTTATAATCAAATTCATTTAAATCAATTTTCATACTATTTGAAATATTTGTAACTAATACATCTCCTTTAAATAATTGTAATTTTCCTATGTTACTGTACTCTACATATCCATCATGTATTATTCCACCTTCAAAATTCAATGTTGCTTCATTTTTATCCTCTGCTTTTACATTAGTAATAAATAAGAATGATATCAATACTAACATAATTTTAATGATTATATTTTTTTTCATAATATTCTCCTTTTCTATAATTAAAATTATATTAAATAATATTTTTATAAACAATATAATTGACAAAAATAGCATTGACAAATCTGGTAACTAAAAAGACTAAGACTATTTCTAAGTCTCAGTCTATCATAACAAAAGATTTAATTGCAGCTTGTACCACAGTTTAGTTCGAAATACTTTGATGTTTTTTTCAACTAATTGACTTAATATTTTTTCTTTTAATTTTTTTTGCAGAAAAATAGGGCTCTATCCTAAAATAGACCCCTTACAAAAATGATTTAACATTTTTTCCTTGCATAGATAATATATCACAAATATTTTTCTATGTCAAACTATTGCTCCAAATTTTCTTTATAATTATGATTAATTTATGATAATGTCTTATTAGTTAACTTGCGAAAATGTCTCAATATTATATAATATCCCACCGAGGT
>CAKORH010000123.1 GCA_934101235.1 uncultured Bacilli bacterium
TAATAATAATTTTGCAACACTACATAATTTAATAACTAAAGATGTTAATATAATTCCAATGTATTGGAATAGAAAAAAAGCAACATTAAATACTAATTTAGAATTTAAAAAAATTAGACATGATTTATTAAGTTCACAAACATATGATAAATATGGTATTAAAAAAGATGATATATCTAAAATGAGTGAAGATAAAGTAAAAAATATTAATAATAAAATAATAGAGAAAGAAAAAGAAGAAAGTAAACGTAGTAAAAAATTTAATCCTAAAAATATAATTATAACTAGTGGTAATGGTTTCGTTGATACATTGATGTTATTATGTATTATGACAACCGAAATAGTAATAGGGATTATGTTTGCACTATATTTCATGAGAGGTTAATTATGATAGAAATAGGGGATTTTAAATTTGAAATAATTGAGAATGAAAAAGATGCATTTAATAATGATGAATTTATAGAACTATTTACAGATTATTTTTATAATTTTGATTACATAATCGGTGATTATGCATATTCCAAATTAAGATTAAAAGGTTTTTATGAAGATTCAAATAAATTAGCTCGCGAACATAACAAAATATCAAAAAAAGATAACTATATTGAAAATAATTGTGCATATAATTGCAAATATTTTGTATTAAAAAAGATTTAATCTTTTTTTTTATGAATATTTATGATAAAATACAATTAAGATAGAGAGGGATTTTCTATGAGTAAACAAATAACAATAAAAAATAACCAAAATAAAGAAGAACAAGTAGAATTAATATGCTATTTTAAAAAAGATAATTCTAAAAATTATTTATTTTATACAAAGAATGAAATATTAAAAGATGGTTTATTAAAATTATATGTTGCAGACGAAAATAATGGAATGACACTTGGTATAACTCCTGAAGAATGGAATGAATTAAAAGGAGTTATGCAAGATATTATAAGTGGTAATATAAAAAATAATATCAAATTTCAAGGAGTTACTGGAACAATAACAATTAATGATATAAAAGAAATACTATTAAATCCTGAATATTCAACAAAAATGTTAGAAAAATATGAAAATTCTGAAGAAGTTATTAATTTTAATAATGCAAATTCAAATAAGAATTTAATTGCAAATGCATTTGGAGGAAGTAGTAATACATCTCAAGTACAAGATAATAAAGAAGAATCTTTGTCTATACCTTCTTTACAAAATTTATCAAATGAATCAACAAAACCAAATATTCAAATTAGTCCAATACCAACAAATAAAGATGATTTGAGTAAAGAACCAGTAAGTATGAATATGACATCAACTGAGCAAATACCAACTGGGTTAGAAAGCTTAGACTCATTAACAAATGATATAAATAATATTAATTTATCAAACTCTGGTGTTAAAACATCTCCAATAGAACAAAATTTAGTACCACCTGTAACTGATTTACCAAGCTTAGATAATAGTTCTCCAATATCACCATCAAATAATGTTAAAAGTGAACCTGAAATAAAAGATTTTGGAGTAGGAACAGAACCAAGAACTAATATATTTGATAATTTAACACCGACTCCAGAATTTGGAATTTCACAAGCTGAAATAAATAATAATAATTTAAATACAGAACTATCTGTTTCAAATAATAATATAAACAATAATAAAATCGAAGCAGTAGGTCAATTTTTAGAACAAAATGCTAAAAATGATAATGAGTTAAGTCAGATATTAGAACAATTATCATCATTCTATAACGCATCTGCAAAAAATAAAATCGAAGCAGCAGAGATAGATAAAAATATAGCAGAACTTGTAAGTAAAGTCATAAAAAAAGTAGATACACCACAAAAAGAAACTATTATAAATGATAATAGTGGTGCAACATTATTAAATAATGATAATACATTAAATGAACAAGCATTAAATCAAATGCCTGATAATATAATTCCACTACAAGGAAATAATACAAATGAAAATATATTCAAAAGCATAGCCTAAGTATAAAAACTTAGGCTTTTTCATAAGATGTAGTATGAAAAACGTTATATATAATTATTACAATATTCTTTTAACAGATATTAATGAAGATAATGATAATTATTATTTTTATTATAATTCAAATTTATATGTATTTTATTTAGTAGAAAACAATCCAGAAACAATAAATGAAATATATAATTTTTTAATTGAAAATAATATAAACAGTTATAAAATTATTGCTAATAAAGATAACAATTTTATAACAACAATAAATAATAAAAATTATGCATTATTACATTTAAAAGGTTTACTAAAATATGAAATTAAATTTGAAGAATTTAAATATTATCCAATAAACAAACCAAGCCATAATTGGGGAACACTTTGGTCTAACAAATTAGATTATTATGAAATACAAATAAGAGAACTTGGTAAAAAATATCAAACACTCTTAAATAGTTTTGGCTTTTTTAAAGGAATAGCAGAAAATGCAATATTATATTATAATTTAACTGAAAAAAAATTTAGTGATGTAGTACCAGTAGCAATAGTGCATAATAGAATGAATTATCCAGAATATGAAAAAGATTATAATAATCCTTTAAATTTTGTAATAGATTATTATATAAGAGATATTAGTGAATACATTAAATCTTACACAATATCTGATTATTATGATCTAGAAAATATTATAACGTTAATAAACAAATTAAACTTAAATTCTAAATCATTTAATTTATTATATTCAAGACTATTATATCCAACATTCTATTTTGATGAATATGATAAAATTATATTAGGAAAAGAAGAAGATAATAAGATTATTAATGTAATTAACAAAATACAAAATTATATAGAAATGTTAAAAAAAATATTTATTGTTTTTAATAGTAAATATGAAATGTTTAATATAGAATGGTTAAATAAAAATGTTAAAAACTAAATTTCAACATTTATTACACCCTTAACTGTAGGAATTTTTTCTTTGATTATTTCTAGTATATTATCATTTAAAGTAAAATCTTGATATCCACAATGACTACAAGCACCAAATAATTTTACAAAAACATAATCATCTTCATATTTAATAAATTCTATATCACCACCATCATTATTTAAATATGGTTTTATATCATTTATAACATCATTAATTATTTTTTCTTCATCACTTAAAATATTATTAATTGTATTTTCTTCCATTTGTTTTCACCAAACTTATTATACATAAAAAATTTTACTTAGTAAATAAAATTTGATATAATACATGCGAGGTGCAATAATGGAAGACTATAAAGTTGGAAATATTGTAAAGGGAGAAGTCACTGGAATAGAACCATATGGTATTTTTATTAAAGTTAATGATTTTACTGGTTTAATTCATATCAGTGAGATAGCAAATAGATTTATATCTAACATAACATATTATGTTAATATAGGTGATAAAATATATGCTAAAATTATTGATGTAGATGAAGATAATAAAAGATTAAAATTATCAATAAAAGGATTAAATTATAAAGAATTTTATAATAATAGAAAAGTTAATGAATCTGTTAGAGGATTTTCACCTTTACAAGAAAATTTAGAAAAGTGGACTAGAGAAACTCTAGAAGAAATAAACCATCAATAAAAAATGATGGTTTTTGTTTAAAATAAAAAACTACATAAAGTAGTTAAATTCAAAGTGGTGTCCTGTTGGAGATTCGAACTCCAGACCCTTTGATTAAAAGTCAAATGCTCTACCGACTGAGCTAACAGGACA
>CAKORH010000124.1 GCA_934101235.1 uncultured Bacilli bacterium
TGAAAGCTGCTTGCTCAACAGTATAATCGTCAGTATCACTCATTTCTTTTACAACATAAGTAATTACTCCGTTGTAAGCAAAAGCAACAACACCATTACCTTGTTCATTATTAGCTACATCATTATAAGCATTAATGATATCGTTGATATCATCTTTGTCATAAGCTAAATTAGCTAAAGCGTTAATATCACCTTCACCAACAGCTTTAATTGCTGTAGTGTTATATTCATCTTTTACAACATTATAAACATTTGTATAAGCATTGACTGTTCTTGTATAAAGTTCATCAGCATCATTACCTAATAAGAATAGTAATGTATTGCCATCCTTGATTAATGTTACAAGATTTTCAATACTACTTTCAATTAAACTCTCAGTTTTAACTTCTTCTTGAGGTTTTTCTTCAATAGTAGCTTTTATAATGTCTTTTACTTCAAATGTATGTTCGTCACTTGCGATTGCTTCATCATTTTCGTCAAAAGCACTCACTTGAAATTTGTAGTTTTCATTCTCAGTGACATCAAAAGCTAAAGATGTATCTAAAGTTTCGTTTTCATTGACTTCAACTTTGCCTTGATCTGCAAGTTCTTGAAATTCGTCAGCATTAGTTAAGTCAATGTAAGAAGCATCTTCCTTATTATAAGAAACAACAAGTGTAGCCTTAGAATTATCATCAGCATAATTGATCTTATAAGTAAAAGGACTTTCTTCAGAACCAACATCTTCTGTTTGTTCTTGAGCTTCTTCTTGCGTTTCTAAAACTTCATCCGTTTCACCTTCGGCAATTACACGAATTGGAAGGTTCATAGAAGTAAGACACATCAAAATTGTTAATGCACAATTTAAAAGTTTCTTCATTCGCATTTAAGCGTTCCTCCTTATTTCCATACTATAGTTATACCTTATTTCGATATACGGCAAAATTGGATATTAAGTATTTAGGGTGTCATTTGACACCCATGATGTTTCATTCCAAAACAACATACACAAATTCTTTTTCACTAGCATTACCATTATTATCAACTGCTACTACTTTTAAAGGATATTCACCTTTAACTTCTGAATCAAAGTCTCCTTCGATTGTAAGTGATGCAACACCAGCTGAATCCTTCGCAGTAACATAATCAATAGGTTTTGGCTTAGGCGTTTCTCTTGAACCATTAGGCTCATTTAATATAGTGATTTCGGGTGGTGTGGTGTCAACTACATTTACGATTAATTGATACATTTTGCCATTAAAATCATAATAAATTTTTTGTTTGCCTATATTTTCGGTATTAACCTTACTACACGATACTCTGTAATTGTCTTTCGTAATTACATTCTTTTTGATATCGGCTTCTGTTACTTCCTTGCCATTTACTTTTTTTACAAGTGAGCAAGTATTGATTTCTTCAGCAAATTCAATATTATCTGTTTTAAAGGTTAATTCGTTTTTTCTATCATTGTTACTACAATCTGTTAATAGCATAGCTACAAAAAATAATGTTATTGTTTTTTTCATACTTTTTTATATCCAATTTTAGAAGAAATTATTTTTCTTCTTTGTTTTCTTCGTTTTCTTTCTTCTTGTTTTTACAAACTAAAATTACGATCAATAATGCACCAGCCGCTACACCAACACTTGTATATAACATTGTGTTTGCACCAGCATCCGTTTTTACATCCTTATTCTTTGTATTGTGTACAACAACAGAGATTGGTTTATATGATTCGATAACACCATCTTTTCTTTCATATCTAGTTTGATAACCTTGAGCGTTGGCTTCGGTTTCACTAATACTATATTCTTTACCAGATGGGATATCGTAAATTGTTAAATCTTCGCCAGCGTAAATTTTAATTTTGTCACCACTCTTGCAATAGCCATCTTGACCTTTGCTGTAAGTGTTGCCATACTTCTTCATTTCATTAGTTTTATAATGATATGTTCCTTCTGGTAAAGTAAGTTCCATAGTCCATTGATAAGCAATCTCGGCGGCGTTGCCATGTAATTGCTTGCTAATAACTAAGTCACCAGCTAATACTGGCTTTGGTTCGATAGTAGCTTCAAGACTAGAAATTCTACCAGTTTCATCACTATTTGGAATTGAAATTAGAAACGGTGTACTACGATTGTGATGTCTTGCTGCTTGAGTTTCAACACCTAAATAAATGCCTTGTTCTAAATCTTTAAATTCAATAACACCCTTTTCATCTGTAGTGCCATCAAAATATGTTAATTCTTGTCCTTTTACATCTTTGCCAGTCATTTCAATTTTTGACTCAGTGATAATCTTGTATTCAAGTTTATCAAGAACTTCATTTGCTTTTGTTTCTCTTGAAATTTCAAGTCCATCAATTAAAGATGTAATAGTTAAAGCGTCAACATTTTTGTCACCATAAGTATAAGTGACATCACCAACTTTATATAAACGCCAATGGCTATCAACTGTCGGCTTTGTTCTAAGGTTATCATCATAATAGTTAATTGTGATTTTTCCTTTTTCATCTGATCTATAAGTGACATTTTCAGCCATAGCACTTATAGGAAGTAAGGTTAAAATCATAGTGAATATTGACACAACCATTAGAAATGTTTTACTTCTTTTTGTCATGATTTTGTTTTTCCTCCCTTTTGTACAAAATTACATTTATAACAACAACAGCAATAATAGGCAATCCAATTAAAGCTGCTAGAGTTAAAATTTCTTTTGTGCTTTTAACAGAAACAACTTTTTCAATATTTAACCCTAATACATTTTTATTAATGACAGGATCATCTATTCTACTAGCCCTTACGAGTAATCTGTGGGTATTAATGCCATATGGTGTGCAAGTATATAAAGTAATCAAATCTCTGCCTTCTTCAATTTGAAGATATTCATTACAATCTTCTGGATCACATACAACAATTTGGTCAACTTCGTATCTATGCGTTTCGCCAAGAACTTCTATGTCAATATAATCACCTTTTTCTAATTCCTCTAAACGAGAAAATAGTTCACTGCTTCTTAAAGCAGTATGTGCCGCAATAACCGAATGAGTATTAACGCCCCCTGTTGGCAAACTTGTTCCATATAGATGCCCTGCTTCTCTTTGCAAGAGTTCATCTGTTGTGCCATGCCCTACGGGGATATTGATATTTATTTTTTTAATAACTATCGTACACATTTCTTCGCTTGCGATTGGAAGGTTTAAATATTGGCTGTCATAATCTGTAGTATTGTAATAACGATAAAATTCATTTTTCTCATAAATCTTATTGTTATAAATTGTAGATTCTTCAAACGCTTTTTCTACTTGTTCTTCATCTAAAGTATCTACTACTTCTTCATAACCAGAAATTGTGGCAGTTTGACCAATTCTTGCATATGTATCAACAGCAAATGGCATAATACAACAAGCATAACCGAATAGAGTTAAGATACTAGCAAATATTCTAGGTAATACATTACTTTTATTTTTCTTAGAACTATTCATCTTTTTCCTTTCAAAATAAGGAGGGTGTTTTTAAGCACCCTCCTCCTTCCGTCAACTTTATTATTTAACTTTTTGAAAAGGTTTAATTAAGCTTGTTCTTCTTCTTTTTTTCTTTTGAATAAGAAGATTGCACCACCAGCTACAATTGCTGTCATACCCATAGCCATTAGAGCGTTAGAC
>CAKORH010000125.1 GCA_934101235.1 uncultured Bacilli bacterium
TATTATTCAATATAAAGTTTAATTGTTATGTAGTAATCGAATTAAAAGTAACAGAATTTAAAGTAGAATATATATCACAAGTTCAAAAGTATATGAATTACATAGATAAAAATATAAAAGAAATAAGTAACAATAATACTATGGGTATTTTAATTTGTAAGAGGGAAAACAAATTTGTTATAGAATATTGCTCTGATAATAGAATTGCTTTAAGAAAATATGAATTAGTATGATATAATTTTTTTAGTGGAGTTGATATTATGATAGTAAAAAATGATTATAATGAATGTTTAACTAATTTAGCATGTTCAATAAGAAAATATTTTGGACTAGAATATAAACATAATACGTTAGATTATATAGATGAAATTTTAAGTAATAAAAAGCCTAAAAATATTGTTACTATATTGTGTGATGGAATGGGTTCTAATATTATTGATAGAATTTTAGATAAAGATGCATTTTTGATAAAAAATAGAATTAAACCTATTACGACTGTTTTTCCTGCTACTACAGTTGCAGCAACTACTTCTATGATGACAGGTTTAAATCCAGTTGAAACTGGAATGCTTGGATGGGATATGTATTATAAAGATATTGATAAAACTATAACAACTTTTTTAAATTCTGAGAAAGGTGATTTAGAATATAAACCTTTAAAAGAAGCAATTGATTATAATAATAAATATATGATAAGAAAATCAATTATGAGTGAAATAAATGAGAAAACTAAATATAGTGGTTATTGCTTGTTTCCATTTGGTAATAATGCTTATAAAGATTTAGATGATATGTATAAAATAATAGCTGAAAAATGTAAAGAAGATGGAATGAAATATATTTATGCATATGATACTGATCCTGATTCTACTATGCACGAATTAGGGTGTGATAGTGATGAAGTTAGAAAAATTATAAAAGATATTAATAAAAGAATAGAATTACTTAGTAAAGAAGTTAGTGATACAATAATATTTGTTGTTGCTGATCATGGTCATAAAAATGTCTTTAATATTGATTTAAATGATTATCCAGAAATTGTAGATTGTTTAGAAAGAAATACTTCTTTAGAACCAAGGGCAGTTAATTTCTTTATAAAAGATGGTAAAAAAGAAATATTTAAAAATTTATTTAACAAATATTTTGTAGATGATTTTGATTTATATGATATGAAAGAAGTAATAGATTCTAAATTGTTTGGTGATGGTGAAGAAAATACTATTTATAGAGATGCACTTGGTGATTTTCTTGCTATTGCAAAAACTGATAAAACTATATTATATGGTGGAAGTGAGGTGTTAAAATCTCAGCATGCTGGATATACTGATGATGAGATTTATGTACCATTAATATTAATTGATTGTAAATAAAATTATTAATAATATAATAAACTATAAAAAATATATAGAAACTTTTTTAATAAATGCCATATTATATAATATACATTATAATGTTTTATATATATTTTGAAAATGGCTCTTGGAGTCATTTTCTGTTTGAAATAATATTTGATATATGGTAGTCTTAATGTAGAGGTGATAGTATGAAAAATAATTTGAAGTGGATTATTCCTGTTGGAGTAATAGTTTTATTAATTCTTATAATTGGTGGAAGTTATAATGGCTTAGTATCAAAAAAAGAAAATGTTGATAGTAAGTATGCTGATATTTCTGTACAATTAGAAAGAAGAGCAGATTTAATTCCAAATTTAGTTAGTACAGTTAAAGGATATGTAAAACACGAAGAAAAAGTTATAGATAGTGTAACTACTGCTAGAGAAAATTTAATGAATGCTAAAAATGTTCAAGAAAAGGCAAATGCTAATGATGAATTAACAAGTGCTATTAATAATTTATTAGTTGTAGTTGAAAATTATCCTGATTTAAAAGCTAATACAAACTTTATTAATTTACAAGATGAACTTGCTGGTACTGAAAATAGAATAGCAGTTGCTCGTAAAGATTATAATGATGCAGTCAAAAGTTATAATTCAGAAATTAAAAAGTTTCCAAAAAATATTGTAGCAGGTTTATTTAAATTTGAATCAGCAAATTATTTTGAAGCAAAAGCAACTTCTAATGAGGTTCCTGATGTTTCATTTGAGTAGGATTAAAAAATATTTAATCCTTCTTATCTTGTTAACTAGTGTTTTTATTTTTAAAAAAAATACGTTTGCTTTAGTAGAAGCAACTAGTGATTTTTATGTAAATGATTATGCTAATATATTATCTGATGATACTAAAAAATACATTATGGATAAAAGTGTTTCTTTAAATAATGTTGATGAAACACAGATAGTTGTAGTTACTGTTAAAAATTTAGAAGGATTAAGTTTAGAAGATTATTCATTACAATTATTTAGAAAATTCGGTATTGGTGATAAAGAAAAAAATAATGGGTTATTACTACTTTTAGCATTAGAAGAAAGACAGTTTAGAGTTGAAGTGGGGTATGGATTAGAAGGTATTTTGCCTGATGGTAAAACTGGACGTTTTCAAGATGAATATATAATTCCATATTTGAAAGAAAATAATTGGGATGAAGGCATAAAAAATGGATATGATGCATTTTATAGTGAAATAGTAAAACAAAATAATTTGAATATAGAATATAATAATCCATCTGAAATAAATTCTGATATTTCTGATTTAGATGTGTTTTTGATGCTTATTTTTATTATTATTGGTTTTATAAGTGGTATAACAATTAGATTTTTAAGAATTGGTAGATGGAAGTATACATTTATTTATATAGGTGTATGGGTTATATTATTTATTATTTCTAGTTATTTTATTATTTTTAGGAATCCATTAATATATAATTTGCTAATTTTTATAGTAGCGTTATTTAGTTCAGCCAGTGGTAGTTCTAGTGGAAGAAGTCATGGTGGTCACTCAAGTGGTGGTTTTTCATCCCATAGTAGTGGAGGTAGCCATTTTGGTGGTGGCGGTTCCTCTGGTGGTGGAGGAAGTTCAAGAAGTTTTTAGATAGTGAGGTAAATATGAAAAAAATTATAGTATGTTCAAAAAATAAAGCAAAGAATGAAGCAGTTAATAAAGTTATGAAGGATTATTTTACTTCTGAATTTGAAATTATATCTTTAGAAACTGAGTCTGGTGTTTCTGAAACACCTAATAGCGATGAAGAAGGTATTAAAGGTTGTCATAATAGAATATCTTCTGCTTTAAATCAAAATAATGATGGAGATTTTTATGTTGCAATGGAAGGAATATTAGCACCTAATAGTTATGGATCTTTCCTTTGTGGATGGACAGTAGTATATGATAAGAATGCAGATAAATATTATTATGGATGTAGTGCTAAAATTAAAGTGCCAGAAGAAATTTTGAAAACTACAAATAAAGATGAACGATTAAGTCAAGCAGTTGCAAATTATGTAGGAAGTACTGATGAAGAAGTTAGTAAGTTTGGTACTAATGGAATATTAACAAATGGTGCTTATACAAGATGTGATGAATTTACTGATTCAGTAATGTGTGCAATTTATAGTAGATTAAAATAATTTTTTCTGTCAATAATTTGGGAAAATGTCTCAAATAATTTGAAACATTAACGGGAAAATATTCTCGTTTTTGTTTGTGATTTT
>CAKORH010000126.1 GCA_934101235.1 uncultured Bacilli bacterium
TAGATTCTTATTATGAAAATAATGAAATAAAAATTGATTATGAAGAGTTATATAATCTAAAGAAAATATTTAATAGCAGCAATGATGATATCAAATATTTGTCAGAATATATGATTAAAAGATACGATAAACATAAAAAAGATTTAAATAAATTAAAAATTATGCTTAAAGTTAATAAATCTAAAAATGAAATTAAGAATACTACAAATTACAATAAAGTTTTTAGAAGTACAAATAAAGATATGTGTTTATATGATAAATATGTTAAAAACAATATTGATTATGATACATTTAAAAAAGATTTAATAAAAATTTTAGATGATATTCTAAAAGAAAAACCTGATATAAAAAAAGAATACGATGATATAATTTTAGATTTAGAAAAAGAAGAATTTTTACCTAGAATCACATCAACTGACAATGGTCGTTTTCCTTATCAATTAAACAAAACAGAATTAATAAAAATTATTGAAAATCAAGGCAAATATTATAAATTTTTATTAGATAAGACAAATGATGGAGAATATAAATTAGTAAAACTACTAAGTTTTAAAATTCCTTATTATGTAGGGCCTTTAACATCTAGTGATAAAAGTAATTATGCATGGATGATAAAAAAAGAAAATGTTAAAGTTACACCATATAATTTCGAAGAAATAGTTGACAAAGAAGCATCAGCTGAAAAATTTATAACAAGAATGATTTCTCATTGTACATATTTACTTGATGAGCCAGTTTTACCAAATAATTCAATTCTTTATTGTAAATTTAAAGTTATGAATGAATTAAAACAAATAAAAATTAATAATGAAAAATTATCTAATGACGTACAAAAAGATATACTTGAGAACTTATTTAAGAAAGAAACTGGCACAATTACTGAAAGAAAATTCATAAATTATTTAAATACAACAAATTATTTTGAAATGTATAATGGCGAATATAATATTAAAGGATATTCAAGTGATAAGGAATTTGCAAATAACATGCAATCTTATATTGATTTTTTTGGAGAAAAAGGATTTTTTAAAGATACAAATTATGATGAAAATGATGCTGAAGAAATTATAAAATGGATAACAATTTTTGAAGATAAAGATATTTTAAAAACAAAACTCAAAAGAAATTATAAAGACTTATCAGATAAAATTATTAACCAATTAATTAATAAAAAATATTCAGGTTGGGGAAATTTATCCAAAAAATTATTAACAGAAATAGCATATTTTGATAAAAACACATCCACTCCAAAAAATATTATTAATTTAATGGAAGAAACTGATGAAAATTTTATGCAAATAATTAATAATGATAAATATAACTTTCAAAAAAATATTAAAGATAATAATAAATATGTGAAAAATTTTGATAAATTAGATTATGATGTTGTCGAAAATTTAGCGACATCACCTCAAAATAAAAGAGGAATTTATCAATCATTAAAAGTTGTTGAAGAATTAGTTAATTATATGGGATATGAACCTAAAAATATCATGATTGAGTTTGCGAGAAATGATGATGTTAAAAAGAGAACAGATAATCGAAAAAAATATCTAGAGCAATTATATGAAGCAAATAAAAATACAATTGATGAATATAAACTACTAAGAAATGAATTAAATAAAAAAGAAAATAAAGATTTAAGTGATATAAGACTATTTTTATATTTTATTCAAGAAGGAAAATGCCTATATTCAGGAGAAAAAATTAATATAGAAGAATTAAATGATAAAAATAAATATGAAATAGATCATATTATACCAAGATCATTAATAAAAGATAACAGTATAGATAATTTAGCATTAGTTTTAAGAAAATATAATCAAGATAAAAAAGCATCTTATGTTTTACCAGTTACATGGCAAAAAAATCAAAAAATGTATTGGAATTTATTAAAAGAACATAAATTAATGTCAAATAAAAAATACTATAATTTAAATAGAAGAGAATTTAAACAAGAAGATATTGATGGCTTTATTAATAGACAATTAGTAGAAACAAGACAAATAACGAAACATGTTGCTAATATACTTGAAAATTATTATCAAAAAACAAACATTATATATTTAAAAGCTGATATTAGTCATAATTATCGTGAAAAGTATGATCTATTTAAGTTTAGACAAATAAATGACTATCATCATGCACATGATGCTTATTTAGCAGCAGTTCTTGGTGAATATAAAGAATATTATTTAAATAAAGAGTTAAATTATGATTCTATTAAAGAAATGAATAATGAAATAGTTAAATTAGATGAAGGAAAAAGAAATAAATTGCAATATGGTTATGTTGTAAACAGTCTTGATGAAAATTTATTTGGTATTGTAAGTAAAATATCTAGCAAATTTGTTAATAAAAAAACAGGAGATGTAAATTTTAATCCAAAAGAATTTAATGAAACAGTAGAAAATACCTTATATCGTAATGATATATTAATAAGTCGAAAATCTGAAGCTAAAGAAGGAAAGTTTTATAAAGAAACAATATATAAAAGAGGAGTAGGAACAATTCCAATAAATAAAAAAATGGATGTAAACATTTATGGTGGATATTCAAACATGGAAACAAAGAATTTAATGTTAATAAAATTTAAAGACAATTATAAAATTATAGGTATTCCTAAATATTTTAATAAGCATACTTCTACAGTAGAAATCGATAATTTTATTAATGAACAATTAACCAATAAAAAGCATGACAAATTTAAAATTATAAAAAAGGATATTCCATTCGAAACAGAGATAAAATATAAAAACCAAGCAGTATACATAACAGGATACAGTGTAAGAAATAAAAATTGTGAAATATGTAATGCAACTCAACTAAAAATACCAAAAAAATTATATGTCAAATGGAAATATGCACTTAATTATATTTTAAAAAACAATCAAAAATATCAAGAGCATGCAAAAAAATATATTGATGATATTTATAGTTTTTTATTAAATATAAATTATTATCCTTTATTCAAATCTGCAATCGACAAAATAAAAAATAATATTTCATTTTCTGAATTATCTTTATCCGATAAGCAACAAATAATAAATGAAATATTAAATTTATTTCATTGTAATAGTATCAATGCAAATTTATCTAAATATAATTTAAGTGATAGAACAGGTCGATTAAAAGGTATAAATATTACGAGTGGAACAATTATTACAAAATCTATTACCGGATTAAAAGGAAATATCTATGAGTTTCAGAACAGTAGTGATAACTAAACAATCAAAATTAAACTATAAAAACAGATTTTTAGTTGTAAAGCAAGAAGATGATGAAAAATACGTTCATTTATCAGAAATAGATACTATAATTGTTGATTCAATTGCTGTATCTATTTCATCTTACCTCTTAAAAGAATTATCAGAAAATAAAATTAATATTATTTTTTGTAATGAACAACATAATCCTTTTGGAGAATTTGTGTCATATTATAGCAAACACAATTCAAGTAAAATGATTTTTTTGCAAACTAATTGGCAAGAGAAACATAAAAATGAACTATGGCAATTTATTGTTAAGAATAAAATAAAGAATCAAGCATTAATTTTACATAAAATTAATG
>CAKORH010000127.1 GCA_934101235.1 uncultured Bacilli bacterium
CTTGATGTTCCACATAAAAAAGGTATTAACTCAAGACGTGGAAGAGCAGCTAGTTTGAATATTATACCTGCATCAACTGGAGCAGCAAGTGCAATAGGAAAAGTAATACCTGAACTTGATGGAAAATTAAGTGGAGGTGCGTTTAGAGTTCCAGTAGGAGATGGCTCAGTAGTAGATTTAACTTTAGAATTAGATAGAAATGTTACAGTAGAGGAAGTTAATGAATTATTTAAAAATTCTACAACAGATTTTATAAAGTATACAGAAGATCCTATAGTATCAAGTGATATTTTAGGAGCAAGATGTGGTTCGCTTGTTGATGGTCAATTAACTAAGGTTTTAGAAGTAGATGGTAAACAATTATTAAAAGTTGTTTCATGGTATGATAATGAAATGTCATATACATCACAAATGATAAAAACTATGAAAGTTTTATTAGAAAAATAATATCATAAAAGATATTGTTTTTTTCTTGACATAAAATAATAATTTGATAAAATATCTCTTACGAAAGAGGGGTAAAGATAGGACTATGAATAAAAAAGTTGATACTATGTCATTAATATATAATAGTGTTAGTAGAGTACTTGAGAGTTTTATTAATATGTCTATAGTAGATAGAAATGATATTTTTTATTCATTATTTGGTATTATTATTTTAGAAATTATATATAATAAAGAAAATATGGTAAAAAATACTGAAGGAACAAATTATGAGAGTATAATGAGTGATGATGATTTAGAAAATATTTTATTATGTATAGATGATTGTGATTTTGTTAATGGGGCAACAATTTTTGCAACAATTAGAAATAAATTTGCTCATGGTGATTATTATTTAGAAAAAGAAAATGTAATTTTTAATATTAATAATAAGGAAATAAAAGTAAAAATAGAAAAATTTATAAATTTTTATATTAAATTGACAGATAGTTTAAATTGTAGATATAAATGTAATAAATATAAGAAAACTAGATTAGTTAATTCTGCTATTAATAAGTTCAATAAATTAATATTAAATGATAATGATTTAGATGAAATATTAAAATATTTTATATTAAAAGAATATACATTGAGAAGAAAAGATGGGCAAAATTTGACAACTAATGAAAAAGTATTGTTTGAAAGAGTTTTGGATCAAATTAGCAAAAAAGAAAAAATAACAAGTAAACAAATTGATTATTATTTAAATGAAGCTTTAAAAAAAGATTATATATTAGATATAAAAAATCATAAAATGAAATCTTTTAAATCAAAATATTCAAATATAAAAAATATTATGAAAAAAGTAAATGAATTATATAATTATGATATAAAGTATTTAAATAATATTATTTTAACATTTGGAGAGAATCTTTACCAACTATTGTCTTTAGAATTTGATAATAATTTATTATTATATGGTATGTTTTATATAAAAAATATTTTGAATAGTATGCTTGTTACTGGTATTAATAATTTTAATGATTTTTTGAATTTTAAAAATAAAAATGATAAATATCATATTTTATCAATACCATATAATGAAATTGTGTCAGTGTTAGAATTAAGTAAAATTTATTTTAGTTATTGTTATCCATTAGAAAATATTTATAAAAGTACTAAAAAATTTATTTGTGATGTAACTGATTTAGATTTTAATAAACTTAATTTGGATGAAATAAATCCGAAAGTTAATAAATTATACGAAACTGGAAAAAATAATTTAAAAAATGAATTAAATAGTAAAACGAAAGGTTTATATAATACATATGAAGAAAAATTAGAATTATATAATAAATTAAAAGAACAAGCTGATAATTTATTAAAAAAATATAATAAAGTAGATGATGTTGAAAAAAAGAAATTAGACCCAATTTTAAAAGAAGTATTATTAAATATAGAAAATGTTAATAAGGATTGTGAGAATAATTTATTATTATATATTAATCAAAATGAAGAAAAAAAAGAAATGTTGAATAAAATAAATGAAAATGATTATTTTAAAAAATATTCAATTATTTGTGGAATAAGGAATGCTATTTCTCATGGTGGTGTTTATTTAGTTAATGGAACTAATATTAATTTAAAAGATGTAGAATTAGAATTTATTGATGAATATAAGGGTAATATTGAATTTTATCTTAAAATTAAATTGTATAATTTATTATCTTTAATTGAACCTGAAAATATAAATATTACTAATAATTATATAAAAACTAAAAAATAATCTAACATTTTTATAAAAATGTGCTATAATACTAATATATTTTAAATTGATGAAGCAGAGAAGTAATATAGAAAATATTCTTAAAAGAGAGCTGTAGATGGTGAAAATTCAGCAAGATAAAACTATATGAATAACACTGCTGAGATTCTTTCTGAAATTAGTAAGAAAGAACGGTTATAACCGTTATATTAAGAGATATCAGTTAATGATAAATAGGGTGGTACCGTGGATTTTCTGCCCCTATATCATTAACTTTTTTTATTGGAGGAATTATTATGATAACAAAAGAAAAATTAAATAAATATGCAGAAAAATTAATGTTTAGAATGAGTGATAGTGAGTATGATACTCTTTTAGAAGAATTTGATATTATATTAAATCAAATGGAATTAATTGGAAAAATAGATGGAATAAATGATGTTGAACCAATGATATTTCCTATTGTTAGTTATGAAAGAGAATTAAGAAATGATGAATGTACTGAAGAATTGACGGTAGATGAAGTACTAAGTAATACAAAACATCAAGTACGTGATCAAGTTAAAGTACCAAAGGTGGTGGAATAATTATGGAATATAGAAAAATGATGATTGATGATTTAAGAAAGAATCTTGATAATAATCTAAATACTAGTGAAGAATTATTTAATGAAGCGAATAAATTAGCACACACTTATCAAGATGATATAAATCCATTTGTTACAATAATTGATAACTATAAAATTAGAGGTAAAAAAAATACTATATTAACAGGTATACCATATTCACTAAAAGATAATTTTTCTACATCTAATATATTAACTACAGCATCAAGTAATATATTAAAGAATTATGTTCCAGTATATGATGCTACAGTATATAAAAAATTAAAAGATGCTGGAGCAGTTTTAGTAGGAAAAAATGTATTAGATGAATTAGCAATGGGAGGTACAGGAACAACAGGACATACAGGAGTAGTAAAAAATCCTTGGGATACTAAAAGACTTATTGGTGGTTCATCTGCAGGATCTTGTGCAAGTGTTGCTTTAGGTATTGTTCCATTTTCTATAGGAAGTGATACTGGTGATAGCGTAAGAAAACCCGCTGCATTTGGTGGAGTTGTAGGATTTAAACCAACTTATGGAAGAATATCTAGATATGGATTATTTGCATTTGCATCAAGTTTAGATCATGTTGCAATGTTTACGAGAAGTGTTCGTGATGCTGCAATAGTAACAAACATTTTAAAAGGTGAAGACGAATTAGATATGACTACACTAAAAGATGATAATAAAGATTATACAGAAACATTATGTAATAGTGT
>CAKORH010000128.1 GCA_934101235.1 uncultured Bacilli bacterium
AAAAATATCAAATAATTGATAAATTAAAATGTGAGTATTCTGTTATAAGAATATGTAATGTTTTAAATGTAAATAGTAGGAGTTATTATAAATGGTGTAAGAAAGCAAAACCAATAGCTAATAATTTCAATCAATCAATTGCTGAGGTGATATTAGAAGAGCATAAAAATAATAAAGGGATTTATGGAACAATAAGATTAAAATATTCAATTCAAAAGAAATATGGTTTAATTTTAAATCATAAATTAATTAGAAGATATAAAAGTATATTAAACATTAAAACTATTAAAAGAACTAAAAAAGGATTAGCATATTCAAAAGCAAAAGAAAAGAACCTTACAAATAAGGCTCAATACATAATTGAATGTAACTTTAATTCGGATATACCAAACCAAAAGTACTCATCCGATGTAAGCTATATAAAATGTAAAGATGGGACTCTTTACTTATCAGCAATTAAAGATTACTTCAACACTGAAATTGTATCATTTTCTACATCAAATTACAATAATTTAAATCTAATAAAAGATAGTTATAAAAATTTAAATCCAAATAAAGATGCGATAGTTAATACAGATCAGGGATCAGTATATTTTGCTTATGAATATGTAGAATTAGCAAATAATATGGGATTTACCAGAAGTATGTCTCATCGAGGACATTGCTGGGAAAACAGTCCTATAGAAAATTGGTTTATGCAATTGAAGCACGAATGGCTTTGCCAATTTGATAAGCTAACTAGAAAAGAAGCAACAGAAGAAATTAAAAAATACGTTCATTGGTATAACAACGAACGTATTCAAAAGAAACTTGGATATTTATCACCTGTTGAATACAGACTTAAATATTCATAATTAAATATTTTTATTTAGTGAGTACTTGACAGGTAGTACTATCACATTTACTCTTTTTATATATTATTAATTAACTCAATAATTTCTTCTTTACTTTTAAAACCGATAAATTTTGTTTTTAACTCTTTATCTTTATAAACTAATACAGTTGGTATACTCATTACACCAAATTTTTGTGCTAATTCTTGATGTTCGTCAGTGTTAATTTTTATAATGTTTAAATCCATAGTTTCTAAAACACTCCCTAACATTTTACAAGGTCCACACCAATCAGCATAAAAGTCTACTAAAGTTAAATCATTTGTTATTACATCTTCTAATTTTTCATTTTTTAAATATTTTATCATTTTCTTCTCCTTTATATTTTTCTATTATTTTATCTACTCCATTAATATTTAGTTTTTTAGAGTTATATAATTTTTGTGCTGAATCATAACTTAATATGTTATATTTCATTAAAATATCTATACTTTCTAAATTAGCTTTATTAGTATCATTTTCATTTTTTATAATTACATTATATACTTCATTTACACTATTTGTAAAATTACTTGTTACATTACTTATTATTGGTAAATCTTTAAAAATGATACTTCCATACTTACTTTCAATGACATATTTTGATGTTGTATTAATTGTAGATGCTATAAACAATAAAATAAAGCAATATAATATTCCTTCTATAATACCTACTAATGCTCCTATAATTTTACTTGGAAGATTTAAAAATATTGTTACACTTAGAATTTTATTTAAACCTAATGAAACTTTTTTTATTATCATAAATATTATAGTTAATAATGTAATTGTAAGTCCATATGCTATTGCTTCATAAAACAATATATTTATTGCTACTATTCCTTTAAAAATACCACCAAAACTTAAAAATGGTAAGTTTTCATAAAGAAGTATTGATAAAGGTTGTTTTAAATAGAAAGCAATAATAAATATAAAGAATGAACCTATTAAATTTACTAATGTTGGTATTAAACCATCTTTAAAACCTTTTAATGCACTAAGCAGTAGTAAAACAATAATAATGTAATCAACTATATTCATTTTATCACCATCCATTTTAATTATATTATAAACTTAATGAAAAAGAAAGAATAATATGTTAAAATAATTAAGAGGTGAAATTATGGCTCAAACAACTATAGTTTTTAAACTAAGTGACAATTTAAAAAATGAAGTAATTGATTTTTATCAAGATAGAGCAACTTCAAAAAAACCACCATATAGTGTATTTCAAGTAAAGGATTTTGATTGTGTAACTACATTATATGAATCAGGGAAAATTATGTTTCAAGGAATGAGTGCTGATATAGAGGCTTCATTCTGGATTGAAAGAGAAAGAATTAAAAATAATCGTAATGTTAGTGAAGAAATTGCTAAAGATATGAAAAAGAAAGAAGATAAAAGCAAAGAACTAAATGATACTAGATTTAAATATATTTCTACAATTGGTTCTGATGAAGTTGGTACTGGTGATTATTTTGGACCAATAGTTGTAACTGCTAGTTATGTAGATATTAAAGATAAATTTAAAATTGAAGAGTTAGGTGTACGCGATTCTAAAAAACTTAATGATGATAAAATAATGAAAATTGCGCCTAAATTAATTAAAGAAATACCACATGTAACATTCATATTGACTGATAAAGAATATAATGAAAAAGGTTTAACAAATATGAATCAAATTAAAGCTATCTTACATAATAAGGTTTTATATAATCTAACTCAAAAAGATAATTATGATTATAAACATATCGTTGTTGATCAATTTGTTTATCCACAAAAATATTATGAACATATAAAAAATGTAACTAATAAAGTTACAAATATAACTTTTACTACACATGCTGAAGATAAATGTTTATCTGTTGCAGTATCTAGTATAATTTCGAGATATATATTTTTAACTAAAATGGATGAGATGAGTAAAGAATTAGGTTTCAATTTACTTAAAGGTGCTAGTGAAACTGTTGACGATCAAGCAGTTTTAATAGTTAAAAAATATGGCTTTGAAAAGTTAAAAGATATAGCAAAGCTAAATTTTAAAAATACTGAAAAAATTAAATTCAAATTAAATTAAACCACATAAATTATATGTGGCTTTTTTTAAAATTTTAAAACTTCTATATTAGAATTATTATCTTTTAGTACTTCAGGTTTGTTTTTATTTTTTATCTTTTTTTGTTTTTTTGGTTTTTCTTTTTTTAAAGTTTTTTTAGGATTATCTCTATTATTAGACTTTATGAATATCATAATTACTAAAATTACAATTATAAAACTTATTACACAAACTATTATAAGTACAGTTAAACTTATTTTATTCTTTTTTATAATAGTTATAAAATATGTTGTATTTGAATTATCTTTTCCAGTAACTATTATTTTTATAACACTTCCATTTTTTAAATCTTTATTTCCTTCTACTGTTACTGTATCCTTATCACTTAATGGTGATTTTGTTATTTGGAGTTCATTAATATTACTATCAATAGTTAGAGTATAATTAAAAATATCTTGTTTAAAATCTATTTCATATCCACCTATTATTAAAGACTTTAAATAATGAACTTCTTCAAGTGTTTCTCCTTCTGTTAATCTTGTTACTTTTAGTATATATGTTTTTTCATTA
>CAKORH010000129.1 GCA_934101235.1 uncultured Bacilli bacterium
GGTGGTGTAGCATTATCGGTTAGACATTTAACTAATATTCCTATTAAATTTTTAGGTACTAGTGAAA
Organism: uncultured Bacilli bacterium; assembly: GCA_934101235.1. GTDB lineage: Bacteria > Bacillota_I > Bacilli_A > RF39 > UBA660 > UMGS1124. The sequence continues at coordinate 68 of CAKORH010000129.1, forward strand.
AAATGGATGGATTAAGTGAATTTTATCCAGAAAGAATGGCTGAAAGAATATTAGATATGGGTGATATACTTTCCATTGCTGAAAAAGTAGAAGGTATCATAGATGAAGATGAAGCAAATGATTTAGCGAAAAAAATGAAAAATGGTAAATATGATTTAGAAGATTTTTTAGTTAATATGAGACAAATAAAAAAATTAGGACCACTAGAAAATATTTTAAAAATGTTACCTGGTGCTAGAAAAATGGGTCTTAATAATGTAATTATAAACCCTAAAGATTTTGCTCACGTAGAGGCAATAGTATTATCTATGACACCATATGAAAGAAAACATCCTGAAGTATTAAAAAATTCTAGAAAACTTAGAATTAGTAAGGGAAGTGGAAGAAGTGTTGAAGAAATTAACAGACTTCTAAAACAATTTGAACAAATGAAAACTATGATGAAACAAATGAGTAATGGAAATATGAAAATGCCATTTTAAAAAGACATAACTTAAATTATGCCTTTTTTAATTGATATTTTTTTAATTCTTCTTCTGTTTTAAATAATTTTATATGGTCATGACATCCCAAAATATAAATATAATCATCTATATTTTTCAAAATAGAATCTGGAATTGATATAAAATTATTTTTATTAACACTTTCACTATATAACATTTTTCCATAAAAAATTCTTACACATTTTAAATATTCTTTATATGGTAATTGTTTCCATAATTCTAAAAATAATAAATTTGCTTTTTCTTCTAATACGTTTTCTTTATATAATCTAATATCATTAACTGATTTTCTATAAAACATTAAACTATCTTTATATGATGGTGTAGTAAATTTTGGTAATACAATTCTATTATTGTTTACTTTACATTTTTTAATTCCTATTAAATCTTTATCACCAAACATAATATTTCCCCCTTTTTTAATAAAAAATATAATAGCATAAATTATTATACAAGTCAAAAATGATAATTTGATAGTTATATAAAATATTTAAATAAAAAATATCATAATATCAATTTCTACACATATGGACTTTATAAGATATTTTTGATAAAATTTTATTAAGGTGAAAGTATGAATAATATTTATAATTATAAATTAGATGAATTAGAAGATTACTTTTTAAGTATTGGTGAAAAAAAATTTAAAGCTAGACAAATATATGATTGGTTATATATTAAAAATGTTAATGATTTTTATAAGATGACTAATATTAATAAAACTTTACAAGAAAAGTTAAGTAATACATTTTCCTTAGAATTTATTAAAATAATTAAAAAACAAGAAAATGAATTAACTAGTAAGTATTTGTTTCTTTTATTAGATGGTAATTATATTGAGGCTGTATTAATGAGACATGATTATGGAATATCAGTATGTGTTTCTAGTCAAGTAGGTTGTAATATGGGGTGTAAATTTTGTGAAAGTGGTAGACTTAAAAAAGTCAGAGACTTAGAAGCTTATGAAATTGTTGAACAAATTATATTAATACAAAATGATATAAAAGAAAGAATAGATTCTGTTGTAATAATGGGTATTGGGGAACCTTTTGATAATTATGATAATATAATGAAATTCATTAGAATTATAAATAATCCATTTGGTATAAATATTGGTGCTAGACATATTACAGTATCTACTAGTGGTTTAGTACCTAAAATAAAAGAATTTATGAAAGAAGATTTACAAGTTAATTTAGCAATAAGTTTACATGCTCCGAGTGATGAAATAAGAAATAAAATAATGCCTGTAAACAAAGCGTATAGTATTAGTGAATTAATTGATACATTAAAGGAATATATTAAAAAAACTAATAGACGAGTGACTATAGAATATGTTATGCTTAATAGTGTAAATGATAGTTATGAAGATGCTATTAGTCTTGCTAATCTTTTAAGAGGTATGAATGTTTATGTTAATTTAATACCATATAATGAAACAAGTCATATTGAATTTAAGAAAAGTAGTAAAGACGTTATAATGAAGTTTTATGATACATTAAAGAAAAATGGTATAAATGTAACTATTAGACGAGAGTTTGGAAGTGGTATTGATGCTGCTTGTGGACAACTTCGTGCTAAAGAGGTGGAAAAATGAAATCATTTTATTTAACTGATTCTGGAAGAGTTAGAAGTCATAATGAAGATTCTGTTACGATAGTTAAAAATCAATCAGGAGAACATTTAATGATGGTTGCTGACGGAATGGGTGGACATAGAGCAGGAGAAGTTGCTAGTTCTATGGTTGTTACTCATTTAGGTAGTAGATTTTCTAATCTTTCAACAATTGGAACTAAATTTGATGCAGTAAATTGGCTTAATGAAAATATTAATACAATAAATACTAATATTATTAAATATACTGAAGAAAACCCTGAATTAACAGGTATGGGTACTACAATAGTATTAGCATTATTGACTAAAGATTTTTTGATATTTGGTAATATAGGAGATTCGAGTGGTTTTGTTTTAAAGAATGGTAAACTACATAAAATTACAAAGGATCATACTTTAGTTAATTTGCTTGTTGAAGCTGGAGAAATAAAACCAGAAGAAGCAGCTAATCATCCTAAAAAAAATGTATTAATGAAAGCGCTTGGAACAGAAGCAAAACAAGTATTAGATATATTTGATGTAGATATGAATATAGATGCAATAATGCTATGTAGTGATGGATTAACTAATATGTTAACAGTAGAACAAATTGAAAAAGTACTTAATGAAAGTGATTTGAAAATTGAAGATAAATTAATAAAAATAATTAAGAAGTGTAATGCAAGAGGTGGAACTGATAATATATCAATTGCATATCTTCTTAAGGAAGGTGAGTAATAAATGATAATGAAGGGGCAAAAAATTAATGATCGTTATCAAATCATTAAAACCATTGGTGAAGGTGGTATGGCTAATGTTTATTTAGCGTATGATACTATATTAGATAGAAATGTTGCTGTTAAAGTTTTAAGAGGTGACTTGGCTACTGATGAAAAATTTGTTAGACGTTTTCAAAGAGAAGCTTTATCTGCTAGTAGTTTAAGTCATCCAAATATAGTTGAAGTATATGATGTAGGTGAAGATAATGGCTTATATTATATAGTTATGGAATATATTGAAGGTAAACATTTAAAACAATTGTTAAAAAAACGTGGTAGTTTAACTGTAAGAGAAGTTGTTGATATAATGCTTCAATTAACTGATGGAATGAGTGCTGCTCACGATTCTTATATAATACATAGAGATATTAAACCTCAAAATATAATGATTTTAGAGAATGGTTTAATTAAAATAACTGATTTTGGTATTGCTATGGCTTTAAATGCTACACAATTAACTCAAACAAATTCAGTAATGGGAAGTGTTCATTATTTACCTCCTGAACAAGCTTGTGGTAAAGGAGCTACAATACAAAGTGATGTTTATTC
>CAKORH010000130.1 GCA_934101235.1 uncultured Bacilli bacterium
ATATAGATTATAACACAAATAATATTATTAAAAAATAATTTTGCTATACACAAATATTAAAATATTGTATAATTAAACAATAGGAATGATAATATGAAAAGTATATTTAAAAAATTTAAAAAACTAAAAACAATTTACAAAGTATTATACATAATATTCGGAATATTATTTTTAACAAGTTTAATAATGATTACACATAGTTTATTATTATTAAAAAATATAGAAAACCTAATAAGAGTAATATTTATAACTCTATGTATTATTTCTTTTCCAATATACTTATTTATTAATATTTTATTATTATTTAGCAAAAGAAATAAAAGTTACATAGCAAACTCAATTATAATATGTATAATTAATATATTATTTATAATAATAAGTATTTATATATATAAAACTTACAATATAGTAGATAACATGACAAAAGATAAAATACTATATTCTTCAAGTTTAATTGTAATGAAAGATACTGAATTTGAAAACAATAAAGATTTTACTGTAGGTATGATCAATAATGAAGAAGATATAGAAGGAAACGTTCTTGCTAACAAATTAATTGAAAAAAAGAAATTAGATAAAATAGATATTAAATATTATTCAAATGATTTAGAAATGTTATCAGATCTATATAATAATAAAATAAAAGGTATGTTAACTAGTTCAAATTATGTATTTAATTATGAAGGGTATGATAATTACAGTAATATTAAAACTGACACTAAAGTAATATATACATATAAGGAAAAGATGAAAAATAAAGACATTGAACTAAGTACTAACAAAAGTTTAACCGAACCATTCACTCTACTTATATTAGGTGTTGATTCAGAAACCGATGGTCTAAAAGAAAATGCAGCATTTAATGGTGATACAATGATGTTAGTAACATTTAATCCATCAACTCTTAATGCAACTATATTTAGTATTCCTAGAGATACATATGTACCAATAGCATGTAATGGTAATGCATCTAACAAAATCAATTCATCTGCCGTAGGTGGAGCAAGTTGTGTTATTAAAACAATTAAAAATCTAACAGATATTGATATAGATTATTATGTAAAAATAAATTTTAAAGGTGTAGTTAACTTAGTAGATGCCTTAAAAGGAATAGAGGTTGATGTACCAGTAGATTTTTGTGAACAAGATTCAAACAGATTATTTGGAGCAAATGAAATATGTTTAAATAAAGGTTTACAAACTTTAAATGGTGAACAAGCTCTTGCATTAGCAAGACATAGAAAAACACTTTTAACTGGTGATTTTCAAAGAGTACAACATCAACAATTAGTTGTTGAAGCAATTTCTAAAAAAGCAAAAACTGTAAGAAGTGTTGATAAATTTTATGAAATATTAAACACAGTAAGTAATAATACTGAAACAAATATTAGTACGGATGAAATGTTAAATTTATATAATGTTGCAAAAAAAATGCTTTTAAAAAATAATGCATCTATTAACATAGAAAAAACATACTTAACTGGTTATGATTTAACAATGTATATTCCAGGACTAGGTAATGTATATACATTCCAATATTATGAACAAAGTTTAAATGAAATTGTTGATGCAATGAAAATTAATTTAGGATTAAAAGAACCTGAATTAACCAAAACTTTTAACTTCTCTGTAAATTACAAATATGAAGTTCCAGTAATAGGAAAAGAATACTATACTGTAAAAAGAAATGAAGCATTACCAAATTTCGTTGGAACTAGTATATCTTACTTAGAATCATGGGCAAGTAGTAGAAATATAACTGTTTATAAAAATTATATAACTGACGGTATGGAAGGTTATGATCCAAATAAAAATAACATAATTACATATCAAAATGTTATAAAAGGAACATTAACTTCAAACATAAGTAGTATTAGTGTTAATATAATAAAAGTTGAAGATAAAACCACATCAAATATTCAAAATGAACCAATAAACAATACTGATAATAGTGATACTCCAACTATAGAAGAACCAAAACAACCAGAAAATAATAATAACACTGAAAATCAGCCAGAAAAAGAAAATCCAGAAAATAGTGATAATCAAGAAAAAGAAAAAAATCCTGAACCCGAAAATGGTAATCAGGAAGAATAAAATAGTTAAAAAAAATCTAACAAATTCATGTTAGGTTTTTATTTTTCTTTTTCAGTTTTAGTTTTTTTAGGTTCTTTACCAATTTTCTTATTTATTTCACTTACATCAGTAAATAGTTTTAAGATTAGAAGTAACATTTCAAATCCTAATCTTGCCATAATATTACCAAATACTAACACTCCAATAAATTTAAAAAAGTTAATTGGAATAAATGAAAATGAACTTAACGTAATAGCAATTGCTACAACTAAATAAGCTACTTTAAATATAGGTTCTATAATAGTAATCTTAAAATGTAAAAAATCATATATAGTTTTTTTAAATCCAGTATATTTATTTTCCATATCTTTATTAAAATATGTAGTAAATAATAATATACCTCCAATTACTGCTAATAAAACACTTACAATTATCCAAACTTCAGATACTGAAAAAGATTTTGCTGTTTGTCCTAAACTACTAGTAATACTTGAACTAGTATCATATTGTGGCATTATATCACATCCTTCATTTTAAATTATAGTATTGAGATATGAAATTTTCAAGAAATTAAAACACATATTTATAATACTTTACAAAATTTAATTAAATTCTTCAATAACCAAAGATAAATAGTATTTTCTCATATCACTTAATATACTATCGATAACTTCAAATGATATTTCTCTTTGATTCTTATTAGTAGTATCAAACATTTTAAAATTAATATTCTCTTTTATAGATAATTTTTCCATATTTAATAACGATTTATTATATTCATTAACATTATCTTCATTTAAAAATGTTCTATTTTCAAGTGATAAATTAGCATGATAATCCCTTTTTAAACAAGTCAAACTATCAGTATATAATGATACAATAATATTAATCTTTTCCTTAATTAATGGTATATATGTACTTTTATATTCATTATATTCTTCATCACTCATACCATTTTTTAAAAATAATCTATCTACCCATATAAGCCTATCAAATAAAGATCTATCTACTATAATAATATCATACTTACCATTGATTGCATCATCCAAATCTTTTAATACAAACTTTGGTATTTCAGTATTAACTACATTTTTATATTTATTTTTAAGAGTTGGATATATTTGTGTCTTATATTTTAATGAAGTAGTAAATTCCTCAATAATACAAACACTAAAACCCTTCTTCTTAAAAAAATCTTTCAAATTATTTATCAAACTAGTTTTACCAGTTCTAGGAGTTCCAGTAAATTCTATTACATATGGTTTTTTCTTAGATAAAACGCTTTTTAATTTAAAAACTTCTTCTTTTCTATAATGTATATTTTTTAAAAGATTATATTCATCTATATTATCTTTAAAAATAATATTTTTAAC